>NZ_JBVAYV010000035.1:0-39054 GCF_055412805.1 Pseudarthrobacter kochi | reverse complement strand
CTCAACGCAAGACCACGCAAAACACTGGACTGGGACACCCCGGCCGAGCGTCTTCGTGATCTACTGGAAGCCAGCTGACCTCGGGTGTTGCATCGACCCCTAGAATCCGCCTCAGAGCACCCTTTCCCTGATTAACACGCCATCCAGACGGACCCGCCATGAAAACCTGGCGCTAGCGTATGGCTTTGTAGGCCGAGCTAAGCGAGGCGTGAGTGGCGCATGCCGGGGTCGACCGTCACAACTGCTCACCCCAGTGAGGCACCTGACGTTACCAACTCAGCCTGCATGCGGTCCGAACGGCGGTTCACGGCGCGGAATAGGGTCGCTGCGATGAACCCGAGCAGGATCGACACCACGCCGTAGACCGCCCCAGGCAGGGCTATGACTGGATTCTGGAGAACCGACTGAGCGATTACGAGTGCGACCGCACCATTGTGCAGACCGATTTCCAGAGCACTGGAGATGGACTGCGGCCGGCTCACTCGGAATATCCGTGGTACGAAGAAACCGACAGCCAAACTGATGATGCAGACGAGGGTCGTGATCATCAGAAGCGAACCTATGCTTGCCGCCAAGGTCGCCAGGTTGCTTAGTACGGTCGCCAGAATCACGAGGGCGAGAATAATGAGCGAAGCGATGCGAACAGGCTTTTCCATCATTTTGGCGAATCTCAACCACAACTTACGCACGATCATGCCGCAGATTACCGGCAGCAGCACCATCGCGGCGACCTCAAGTGCCTTCTGGAACTGGAGTCCGATCTGGCCGCCAGCTGGGTCGAAGAATGCCAGCGACACATTGACCACGATCGGGATCGTGACGATGGCAGTGACGGAATTGATCGCCGTGAGAGTGATGTTCAACGCGACATCACCGCCAAACAAGTGGCTGAGCACGTTCGCGATAGCTCCGCCTGGCGCAGCAACGATCAGCATCATTCCGACTGCGAGCAGCGGGGGAAGCTGAAACAGGATGACCAGGCCAAATGTAATCACCGGCAACAGCATTATCTGACAGATTAGGGCGATGATCACGGCTTTTGGGTAGCGCGCGACGCGGGCGAAGTCCGTCGTTGTAAGACTTAGACCAAGGCCGAACATAATGATCGCTAACGCGATCGGCATCAAAACGGTGGGGTTCATAGCAACTATCTCCTTTGATGATTTGCAACTCCGTTTAGAAAACCACGGCACTTCCTCATGGATTGCACAGATTTCAATGAGTGCAACTTCGGTCTCGTAAATCACGCACCCGGCATCGCACATGCCTCGTCTCAGCGATTAGACGCACCGCGATGTGTCTATTCGGCTTGCGGGTCGACATTGGTTTTACGTTGTTCGGCACCCGCACCAACGACGATCCCCGACCCTGAAGCTTCCATGATTATGGCGTCGAGTTGTTCCCTGAACCCGCAGGATCCTCGTGGACCAGGATCTGGGCGGGAAGGGTATGTGCAGGGATGCTGTTCCGTTGCGTGGTGGAATGGTGCTGCCCGCTGCTCCTCACAGAAAAAGCGCCCTCACCACCACCAAGTTGGGTGGCAGGGCAGATGACTTCGTGGACGCCGGGGGCTACACCGGGACCGCAGAAAAACTAAGAGCGTCGGGTGGCGATCAATCCCGCAACCAGCGAAAACGGAAAGCCACCGCATCCACATCGTGTGTACCCTCCTCAAGGTCGCGCCAAAAAGATCTTGCCGGCACTCGAAACCCAACTGCCTCGAAGCTCGGCGGTGTCCACGCCACGGTCGGTTACGATAGGCGGGCAGGCCACCGTTGTTCGGGACGAACGCGGTATGCGCCACCCTTTGCGGCGGGCGGTACAACAGTGAAACCCGGCGCTGGCCCCGTCTTTCGGGTTGCCTGTTGCGGTTCGGCATGCTAGCGCCGGGAAAATGTGCTTTTCTCGGTTTAATTCTCAGATGTCGGTACATTCCGGGGATTAACGAGGGCCTGGTACCCATCGAGCTGATGGAACAACTTGCGTCCACACCCGTTTTCCAAAAGAAGCCAGACAACGGTGCCGTCATTGGAAAGCTCATCTACGGTGCCTTGATGGCTCTGCCGCGAATCGCATTCGAGGAGCAGGACCGTGTCACCAGGGATGAGCTCACCCCAGTCTTCGACAACTGATCTCCGGTAGCCGTACTCAGTAGGCCGGTTTCGCTGTCGGGCCGAAAGCTTCGGACGATTTATCATGAGCTTTACCCCTATACCGATCTAAGAATGACTGCGGATCCTTGTCCGCCTCCACCACAAATTCCCGCAGCACCCAGCTTCCCTGGCCCCAGGGCGGCAAGTTGTCGTGCGAGTGTTCCGATGATTCGCGCCCCGGACGCGCCGATGGGGTGTCCAAGTGCGATCGCGCCACCGCGAATATTGACGATGTCCGGGCTGACTCCAAGGGTTCGGGTTGATTGGACGGACACGGCGGCGAATGCCTCGTTGATTTCCACTACGGCCAATTCCTCCACGCCGGTGTTGATTTTATTGAGTGCTGCGAAGATGGCGTTGGCGGGCAGGTCGTGCAGCCGCACGTCCGGCCCTGCCACCAGTGCGTGGGATTCTATGATGGCGAGTGGAGAAAGGCCCAGCAGTTGGGCAGCTGCGCCGCTTACCAGAACTAACGCCGCGGCGCCGTCGGTGATCTGGGAGGAGTTGCCTGCAGTGATTGTGCCGTCCGTGCTGAATGCTGGGCGCAGCTTTCCAAGTGACTCTGTGGTCGTCCCGTTCCGGACTCCGTCGTCGTCAGTGACTACGGCGTGTCCGGCCCGTGAGGCGATGGGGTAAGCAGTGATTTCCTCGGCGTGGAAAGCGGCATGGGCTTCGGTGCGCTGGTGTGAGGAGGCTGCCCACTCGTCTTGGCTGGCGCGGTCCAAACCATAGTCGGTGTTTCCGTCTTCGGTCGAGCTGCCCATTGAGCGCTGTTCGAAGGCATCGGTCAGTCCGTCAAACTCAGCTGTATCCGTGATCTCCAGTGCACCGTATTTCTGCCCGGCCCGTGCATTTAGCACGTGGGGGGCCAACGACATAGATTCCTGACCGACGGCCACGACGATGTCCGCTTCGCCACTGTCGATCAGCCGTGCGGCGGCGACGACGGCCTCCATCCCGGAGAGGCAGACGGCGTTAAGTGTCAGTGCGGGAACATTCAGGGGGATGCCGGCGGCTACTGCAGATTGCCGTGCCGGATTCTGGCCGGCTCCACCCTGCAGGACGTGCCCGGCGATGACGCGTTGGACTTCTGCCGGGTTTACCCCGGCGCGGCTCAGGGCTGCGGTAATGGCGTGAGCCCCGAGAGCTGTGGCGGGAACCGAGGCGAAGCGTCCGTTGAACCGGGAGAACGGGGTCCGGGCGTACCCGACGATCAACGCGCTCATGCTGCTGCTCCTACGGGCTGCGACGAGGAGATCGGGACGCCGACCGGCACGGGCGCATCACTATCCGCAGAACTATCAGAGACCGGGTCAGCACTGAAGGGTGCGCCAGCTAAAACCCTAAGTTCCGTTACGGTGAGCCTTGGCGCGACCTTGCGCAGGACTGGTCTTCCGTCTACTTCGTAAAAGATAGCCCGATCACTGATGATGCGATCGACGACGCCAACGCCGGTCAGGAGAAGGTCGCACACTGCAACGATCTTTGGGTTGCCGTCCGTAGAGACTTGGTCGGTTACCACGATCACGCGTGGGGTGCCGGCCACGACGTCGATTACGCCGCCCATGCCTTTGACGAGCTTGCCGGGAATGGTCGAGTTGGCCACGTCTCCCGATCCGGAGACCTGCAAGGCCCCGAGGATGTCTGTCTGTACTTGCTCGAAGCAAATCATGCCAAAGGTGACGGTGGAGTCAAAGAAGCTGCCACCCGGCAGCACCGTGACCGTCTGCTTGCCGGCGTTGATGGGGTCTGCCTCCTCTTCGCCCTCGTAGGGAAAAGTTCCCCTGCCGGGCAGGCCGCTCTCACTTTGCAATGTCGCCCGGACACCTCCAGGGAGACCCTTGGTGACCAGGGTCGGTCGTCCGATGAAGAAATTCACATACTGGCCTTCTTTGAGTTCGGCTGCGGCGACGGCAGCCATTTCAGCACGAGTCCACATGGTTCATACCTCCGCACGGACGCGTAGGGTCCGCTGTTCGACGTCTTTGATGGGGTTCAGGACGGCGCCGGCGGCTGCGACCAGGGGGTTGAAATGGCGAGCGGTCATTCGGTAACGGCCGGAGGGTTGTCGGTTGCCAGTGTGTGAGTGAAGGAGACGTAGCCTAGGAGGAGGGGACGGCAACCGAAGAGGTACCGCGGACCTGATCCAAAATTGCAGCAATATTTTCCGGCGTATGGTGGCCGCGCCATGCTATGACAGCGTCAGGTCGCACCAGCAGATACCTCGCGTCCAAGATGGATTCCAAATCGGGACGATGGACGGGCAGAGAGGTTAGCGGGATTCTCAGTTTCGCTGCGGCGGCCGCCCAGTCGTCGGTGTCGACGTCGCCGCTCAGAATAATTAGTGTCAACCCTCGACCCAGGAGGTCCTGCACGGACGTGTCCGCACTAAGCCACTGGTTCGGTAAGCGGGTCCCTGGAGCTCCCGAGGGGCGGTAGAGGGTTGTAGAGGATTCGGGTGCTGTGCCCACGTCGTAGCAGATAGCGGGCGAATCAAGGTAGCGGGCTCCGAGGACAAAGCCGACGGTGTAAAGCTCCTGGGTTTTGAGACGGCGTATGGTGGCCGCAACTTCGGTACGGGCTGATTCGCCTTCTAGGCCTCCCGACATCATTTCCGGATGTGTCAGAGCGAGGCCCAGGGAGGACATATTATTGACCGCTTCGCGGATGGTTCGTTCAGCCATGGGACGACGCTCGATCTCGTAGGAGTCCAGAAGAGGCTCACCAGCCCAGCCATCCAGGACAGCAGCGAGTTTCCACGCGATATCAAAAGCATCTCCAATGCCGGTGTTCGCACCGAAGCCTCCCCAAGGAGGATTCAGGTGAGCCGCATCACCACCCAAAAAGACCCGATCTGCCCGATATTGCCGGGCCACCAGCATGCGGGCAGTCCAAGGATCTTCAGAGAGAATATCGAACGGGACATTGGCTCCAATCATGGCTCCGAGCGCTCTGTTTACCCAGTCACGGGCGGGCCGCTCAGGGGCATTCAGGATGATCGCCCACCAATTGCCATCGAGATCCAGCTGACCCATGAGACCGTTAACCTCGGGATTAACGATCCAGTACTGGACCGCGGCGCCCTGGTCGTGGAGGTCGGCTAGCTCCGGGGCGTAAAAAGTGACCTGCATGTTTTGGATGACGTCCGTGCTGCCCTCGAGTTCGATCCCGAGTTGCTTACGTACAACGCTCCGGGCGCCGTCAGCTGCAATCAGATACTTGGCACGGATGCGTTGCATCCCGCCAGCGTTATTTATCATGGACGCGGATACGCCTTCAGTGTCCTGGTCTATGTTCTCCACGTGCCAGCCGAAGTAGGACGTGACGGATTCCCGGTCTGACAATGCTGCCCGGAGGGCGGACTCGACCTGATTCTGCGGGCACCACAGGGCAGGCTCTGCGAGGTCATCAGTTCGTAGGTTCCGGAGTGAGAAGACACCGTCGAACTGCTCGAGCGAAAGCCCTGTGAGGCTCGTAGCGAAGGTTGCTTTGTCTGACCAGCCAAAAGGGAGTTTTGCGCCCGCTCGTACGGCGTCGGCGATCCCGATATGACGAAAAATTTCCATGGTCCTGGGGTTGAGCTGCTTACACCGGGGAGAGCCATCCTCGGGGATGAGCCTTGGCTCGACAAGGGCAACGCGTAAGCCATAGTGTCCCAATGTGTGGGCGGCTGTAAGCCCAACAGGACCGCCGCCGACTACGATCACGTCAAAGTCGGAACCTTCGGGCGAAAATCTTTCGGCCATTACTGTCTTTCTTGTTCACCGGGGAGAAAGCACTGTGCTTTGGTCGCCCCGTCTGGGCTGCTGTCTTTAGACGGGTTGTTTGTGGATCCCGAGGGTGCCGGGGGCGTGGGTGCCGGTCATGAGAGCGGCGAGGTCGTCGGGTTCGAGGAAGGAGGGAGGTGGGGGAGGTCCCCAGTTGAAGAGACCCTGGGGTCCATTGAAGATCTCGGGTGTCCAAATTTCGTCTTCGGGGATGCAGTCCATGTCGGAGTAGTACTCGGAGAAGTTCCCGGCGGGGTCTTTGAGGTACCAGAAGAAGTTCGAGCCCGCGTGGTGGCGTCCGAGGCCCCAGATGTGGCGTTCGGGGTTGTTTTCCAGCATCGCTTTGGCGCCGCGGCCGACGTCATCGATGTCATCGACCTGCCAGGAGGTGTGGTGAAGGAAGTTCACCGGCGCGGCGAGGGCAAGGACGTTGTGGTGATCCACGGAGCAGCGCATGAACGCGCCCTTGTCAGAGATGTAGTCGCTGACCTTGAAGCCGATGCCTTCGGTGAAGAACCGCATGGTCGCTTCCAGGTTCACAGTGCCGATCACGGTGTGACCGAGTTTACGGGGCTTGATCCGGGTGTCGCGCAGAACGCCGGGGGCACGGCCCCAGCGGTCTATCCGGCCAGGACCGTTGTAGGGGGTCGCCGGTGTCTTTTCCTGGGCAATGCGGGGCGCGACGTGTATGCGTGCGGTGAATCCCGAGGCGGGTTCGGTGGCGAGCAGTTCGGTGCCGTTGTGGTTTATCGGAACACCCAGGCCGGTCATCTGGGAGGTGACTCTGGCGACGTCGTCCTCGTTGTCGGCGCCGACGCCGAGTTCGACCAGGCGCCGGGTGGGTGCATGGACGATCTTGAGCTGCTCGCCGCCGTCGCGGGTCCCGAAAGAGTTGTTGCCCAAGGGATCGAGGCCGAATTCCTCGTAGTACGCGGCCGTTTCGGTCACGTTCGGAACACCCATCACCACGCGGGTCAGACGATGTAATGCCATGGGGTTACTCCTTTGTATCCGTAGTTTTTGGTATGCCCGCCCCACCGCGGGCCAAGCAAGGGTTTAGTTCCCGGCGGAGGTGAAGGTCTGGGTGATCTCCCCGATGCCTTCGATCCGGGAAACCAGAGTTTCGCCGGGTTTGATGAAGCGCTTCGGGCTCCGGCCCACACCAACACCTGCGGGGGTGCCTGTGAAGATGATGTCGCCCGGGAGCAGGGTTACGACCCTGGACAGGCCTTCGATCAAGGCCGGGACGGAGAAGATCAGTTCGCTGGTGCGGCCCTTCTGGACTTCTTCACCGCCGAGGCTGCACCCGATTTCCAGGTCGTCCGGGTCCGCGAACTCATCCGGGGTCACCAGCCAGGGTCCGACCGGTCCGAACCCGGGAAAGGACTTACCCAGACCGAACTGCGGGGCCGGGCCGCGGAGCTGCGACACACGCTCGGAAATGTCCTGGCCAATCGACAAGCCCGCGACATGGTTCCAGGCATCAGCGGCGGAAACATTTTTGGCTTCCTTGCCGATCACCGCGACCAGTTCGACCTCCCAGTCGGTGTTCCCTCCCTCGGGCAGGACAACCTCTGTATCAGGACCCGTAATGCAGGTAGGGAACTTCGTGAATACAGGCGGAAGAGTGTCCGGCTCGGCGAAACCGGACTCCTTGGCGTGCTCGCTGTAGTTCAAACCGATCGCGAAGACCTGCCGCGGCGCGGGGGACGGAGAGCCCAGAAGTGACCGGTCCACCACCACATCGGCAGCGGTATCGGACAGGTTTGCAGCCCACGCCGTGAACTCCTCCCACCGGGCGTACACACCCGCCAGATCGGGACCGAACCGGCCAGCACTGGCAGCCTCAACATCAACACCCCGACCATTCGCGGTGATAATAGTTGCATGGTGGGCATGGTTCGCGAGGCGCATGGATCTCCTAAAAGCGGTCTTTCGCCACATGAGGACAGTGACGCTCGGGTGTCGGAGGAGTCACTTGAGGCCCCCTGTTCCCTTGCACTGATGGTTGCACCACGTTCAATGAAGATGTAGGAGACTTCCACCCATTGGCAGAACGAGAACTAGATGGAGAAGCGATGAATGAGCCGGGTAAACCACGAGGCCGGCGACCGATTGTAGGAGAGCCGGTTCTAGACCGTGCGTTTAGGCTCTTAACAGCCTTCGGCGCTGATGACGCCCAGCTTTCGCTGACTGCGCTCAGTGTGAAGACGGGGATCCCGATCAGTTCGGTCCTTCGCCTCTGCAAAAAGCTCGCGGATCTTGGGATGCTCGAACGTACCGGCGAGGGCACCTACGTCATTGGGTTAAAGCTCCTGGAAGTAGCCTCGCTGGCGCCTCGGGGCCATGGTCTTCGCGCAGTAGCCATGCCATTCATGGAGGATTTGCACAAGGCGACCAATCATCATGTGCTGCTCGCTGTGAGGGATCATGACGAGGCTGTCTTGGTCGAGCGCCTGTCCGCCCATGAAGCAGGAAGGATAATGTACCGCATCGGTGGACGGGTGCCGCTCCATTCCACGAGCGTTGGCTTGGTGCTGCTGGCGTATGCCGATCCTGAGTTGAAGGAGGAGATACTGAACCGCAAACTCATGCTGGAGCCCGAAGGGCAGGATTTACCATCTGGGGAGCTTCGTGCGCGGGTGGCAATGGTCCGTCAACAAGGGTTTTCCGTGGTTAGCAGACCGTTACCTGAACCTGCGACGTCCGTAGCTGCACCCATCTTCGACCGCGGTCAGCAAATTGTTGGCGCAATGTCCGTCTTGGGACCGATGGGGGTAATGGAACCGCGAGTTGTTATCCCTGCCTTAGTGGCGGTGGCCCGCGCAGTTTCGCGTGCGGTAGCGTCGGGCAGCACTGGTCCCAACGTGAGCAGTGGCTAGCCCGGACGCCCACGGTCATCTCGGCTGGACCGCGCCCCACATTTACTCCTATTTTCTTTGGTCCCCCTTAGTCCGCCTGCCACCAAGCTGCTAGCAACCGGCTCAGTGTGCGGTGTGCATCCGGCAACTTGCGAAACTCAATGGCGGGACACATCCAGCCAGCAGGTGGGCCCTGGCCGGAACCATGCTCCTCGAGCCCGGGCAGCACCGTGAGCCGGAGCATGCCAATGCTGTCGCCCGGCCGCCATGGGTGAGCCCGACGCAGATCTGGGCGTATCTTACCATAGGCCGCTCTCCTCGGCCCGGTTCCAGCGGGCCTCCATTACCCACAGGGAGAAGGACTGCCTGCGTCCACCAAGCTGGAGTAAGCATTGGGCATCCCACTACATTGTTGGCTAAGATCATCATGACGAATTACTCTAGGGGGACAAGTGAGCACTCAAGCAGCTTCCGAGTTAATGGCCCTTGGCGGGGATATGTGGAAGTCACTTTCCTCCCAAGAGGACAGCAGAGGTGCCCCGGCTAACCGGGCCGAGATGGCCGCCCACTTGATCGCCGAACTGGCTGCCGGTGCTGGACCAGAGCGGCGCTTGGGCAGTAAGGACGAGGTAAGGCAACGGTGCTCGGTGTCGGTCGGAACCTTTAACGAAGCGCTAAAGATTGCGCAGGCGCGCGGTGTCGTGACTCTTCGCCGCGGCCCGGGCGGAGGCATTTTCGCGGCCGAACAAACACCGCTGGTCCGCTTGGGCAACCAAATGCTTGCCATGAAGGACAGCGAGCACATCGTGACAGATGCGTTGCGGATGCGGAATGTGTTGGATCCGCTAGTGATTGAAGACGCTTTGAGGTACTCGTCGGCCGCTGACATCCTCGGCATGAGGGAGGAAGTCACGGCGATGAAGCAGGCGATGGCCGATAGGGACGTTCCGGCTTTTTTGCATGGTAACTGGCGCTTCCAGGCACGTGTTGCCAGCATTTCCCCAAATTTGATGCTGCGGACTGTGTTCTTGGCCTTGCTGGAGATTCTCGAGCGACATGCTGTGACGCTGCGTGCACCAGGAGATACGCCGCTGCCTGGACTGTTGGAAGCAAGGTTCGAGTTGTACAAGCGAATGGCGGACGCAATGGAACACAGGGATCGTGAAGCAGCTATGGAGATTATGCATACACACAACAACACAGGTATTCAGCCCGCGGCATCCGAGAGTAGGGATGCCGCCGGCTGAATACCGACCACTGCGCTGCCTGCCGGGCCTGCAGACAGGGACACCTGCAGACCAAGAATGTATGTAACTCTCCAGCACCTGACCCCTGAAATCTTTTACACAACGAGATTGGGCATAGGGCTTTGGTCTTGGGTTCTGAGGCGAGCGGAGCATCGCCGGCACTAGTGCAGGGAGATCACCGGTTCGGCTTTGGCTGCGCGTTCCCTTAGTGCGGGTCTATGAGGTGAAGGCCGACGCTAGGATCAGGCACAGTACAACGGAGGCAGAATAGGCCCTGAAGGTTTCCTTGGCGGTGAGAGCGGAGCGTGAAGACACCCGCCGCGCCCTGGGCCGCGAAGGCTGATCCGCCCAGGACGGGTCCGATGAAGAGCCGGTGAGCCATGGAATTGGTTAGCCCGAGAACAGTGCCTCGCCAATGCGAGGCAACGGCATGGGTCGCGGTGGCATTGATAAGGTCCGAGTGGAGTGGCCCAATGCCCATCAAGGCAACGCACACGAGGGCGGACCCGATGGATATTGACCTAAGCAGGATACCCAGGAGCCCGGCGAGCGTCAGGACCGCTCAAAGGATGCCGTCTTCGCCGGTCCCACTTTATCCGCGGCGGTAGCGGTAACCCAGGAACGAAAACTGCTGGGAGGGTGCCGCCAAGGAGGACTCCGGCCATTGTGATGGTGCTGACGAGGCGCCCACGTTCTCTGGGTGCAAAGTCATCGCCGTTGTGACGGCCCCGCCGACGCCAATGCCGGTGATCAAAGTGGTATGCCCAGCAGTGCCCCGGCGTAGACGATGGTGCCGACAAATCCGGTTGTTTTCTCGTCACTTGCAGAGATATGTCCGTGAGCAGCAGAGGTATTACTGATCCAAAGACGATGAGGTTGTAGCCTTCCATGACCTGTGACCAGCATGCAGAGGGCAATGGCGGCTTTGTTAGACAGTAAGGACCGGTGGCCGCCTGGGCGGGCATTGGCGGTTTGGTTGGTCGGGTCATTATCGGTTCCTTTCTTAGGGCACAGCGATGTGCCCGACAGTCCGCAGGACGAGGGAGTCGTGACTGGTCTCAGCCGTGGTTTGCCGAGTTAGGTGAGGGCGGGATCTCTGGTGTTCACTCCACAGCCACCGACCCGCGGCTGGGATGAAAAGCCCCTGGTATTGACCTATGGCTCCGCACACTGGTCTCTCAGCTGCCAGGGACCACCACTGTATGTGTTTCGGTAAGCGAGGGTCAGGCCATCAATCTCAACCAGCGAGGTTGCTGATGAGGTGACGAGTCGGGGCGGGGTTGCGGAAAGCTGCCATATAGAGCGCCGTTATGGTTTCCGCGCCGATAAGCATTTCCTTGTTTTGAAGTGCAGTTCGGCGTTGCTAAGCAGTCAGGTGCCTGTGTTCGTGCAGCTGGAGGAGGGGCCGTGGTCACCGGCTTTGGCGGAGAATTCCAGCTGAGTACTGGCGGCTCTACTGGGATGAAGGTCAGCCAGGAAGTCCGTGGCCAGCTGCAGGATTTCTCCGGCGACGGCGCTGCCATACACGTAGAAGTCCGGTCTGATCAGCACCGCGTCCGCCACGATCTCATCAAGCCAGTGTGCATAGGCGCCGGTGGTGTCCAGCGCGACGCCTTTAGCGGGTGTTTGCCCCAGTGCAATGATGCGAGTCCCAACCGATTCGATGGCGGCCCTGACATGTTCCGGCAGTTCCGAAGCCAGTTTTGCCTTGCGGAGAAGCAGTGTCCCGCCGCTGCCCAACACGTCATCGAAGAGGCCTTCTCCTTCTGTTCCGCGGACGGGCGCCTGAATTGAGAGGGTTCCGCCGGCAATGTCGTGCCGGTGAAGCCCCTCGCCCAACCGGGGAGCGGGGTGAGCCGGCATCCTGACCCCTGCAGCGAAGTCACCCGTCATCTTTGCATCCCGTTTCGCAGCCGTTGCCGGGTCTGTAGTGCAGATAATCTCTCCCAGGTCCATGGAGCGTTGAATGAAATGCCGCACATGTTCTGAACGCTCTGAACCATACGAATCCAGGATCGATTCGTCGGCGCGGCCGGTGAGGACCAGATCGAGCTTCCATTCGAGGTTGGCCGCATCACGCAGGCCTGAACTCATCCCTTGGCCGGCAAAAGGTGGCATCAGGTGGGCGGAGTCACCGGCGAGCAGCATCCGGCCCTTGCGCCAAGAGTTGCACCAGCGGGCCTGGAAGGTGTATACAGCGCGGCGTTCCACCTCCGCAGTTTCGGGGGTAACGCCCCAGGACCCGAGCAACTCCCAGACCCGCGCTTCGCTACTGAATTCTTCCTTGCTCTCGCCTTCCAGCCGCAGAAATTCAAACCTCCGCCGACCCGGGCCGCCAGGAACCAGCGTGGTCGGCCGCAGTGGATCACAGATCTGCAGCGCCGGAGGATCGACTTGCATGGGCACTTTGGGCAGCAGATCAATGACCAGCCAGTCGTGGAAATACCCCAAATCCGTCATGGTCACGCCCATCCATTGACGGACTTTACTGTTGGCGCCATCTGCACCGACGAGGTATTTGCCCCTCAGTTCGCGCCGCTCGCCTTGGGCGCTGCGTATCTGCAGGGCAATCCGCTCTTCAGTTTCCACCCGCGATTCCGCTTCCCACCCGCGCAGAAGAGTAACCGAGCCCAATGCGGCTACCTTCTCATGGAGGAACGCCTCTACGCTGGGCTGATGGAAGAAGTAGCTGGTGTTCCATCCGGACTTTCCGCCGCCCCGCCATTCAAGCCGCAGGAGAGGATCCCCTGATGCGTTGCGCCATTCGTACAGATCGTCGTAAGCCTCTACGGCGTGGGACATCTGTTCCGGGGAGGCGTCCAGTGACTGCAGCAACCGGGCGATTTCATCATCAAAGTGCACCGCTCGCGGCATCGGGTAAGTGATCAGTTGGCGTTCGACGACGGCTACGCGGTGGCCACGTCGACCCAGCTGGAAGGCAAGAACCCTTCCTACCGGCCCATACCCTGCGATGATGACGTCGAAGTCCTCTGCGGAAGGACTTTTGAGCCGCTCCAGGCCGCTCGCGACCATAGGCACATTGACCTCGGTCAGCACATGAACGGCAACACCTGCAATGGCATAAGGATCTTTCGCCAATTCGGCCTCGAGGTACTCCCTGTCCTGCACGAGTGAGAGCACCACCCCGCCGTCCCGGGTCGATTTGCTGCCCGCAGCAGCGATCAGGCCGGAGTCGACAGACGCCCGGAGCCACTCGACGTGGGACTGACGGTAAGTAGCCACAATATCGGCGGGAACCGTGTAGCTGATGTTAACGACAAACATGGGGAAGCCTTTCAGACATCTTTGTCTCGTACCTGTCTTTAGACGGGTTGTTTGTGGATCCCGAGGGTGCCGGGGGCGTGGGTGCCGGTCATGAGAGCGGCGAGGTCGTCGGGTTCGAGGAAGGAGGGAGGTGGGGGAGGTCCCCAGTTGAAGAGACCCTGGGGTCCATTGAAGATCTCGGGTGTCCAAATTTCGTCTTCGGGGATGCAGTCCATGTCGGAGTAGTACTCGGAGAAGTTCCCGGCGGGGTCTTTGAGGTACCAGAAGAAGTTCGAGCCCGCGTGGTGGCGTCCGAGGCCCCAGATGTGGCGTTCGGGGTTGTTTTCCAGCATCGCTTTGGCGCCGCGGCCGACGTCATCGATGTCATCGACCTGCCAGGAGGTGTGGTGAAGGAAGTTCACCGGCGCGGCGAGGGCAAGGACGTTGTGGTGATCCACGGAGCAGCGCATGAACGCGCCCTTGTCAGAGATGTAGTCGCTGACCTTGAAGCCGATGCCTTCGGTGAAGAACCGCATGGTCGCTTCCAGGTTCACAGTGCCGATCACGGTGTGACCGAGTTTACGGGGCTTGATCCGGGTGTCGCGCAGAACGCCGGGGGCACGGCCCCAGCGGTCTATCCGGCCAGGACCGTTGTAGGGGGTCGCCGGTGTCTTTTCCTGGGCAATGCGGGGCGCGACGTGTATGCGTGCGGTGAATCCCGAGGCGGGTTCGGTGGCGAGCAGTTCGGTGCCGTTGTGGTTTATCGGAACACCCAGGCCGGTCATCTGGGAGGTGACTCTGGCGACGTCGTCCTCGTTGTCGGCGCCGACGCCGAGTTCGACCAGGCGCCGGGTGGGTGCATGGACGATCTTGAGCTGCTCGCCGCCGTCGCGGGTCCCGAAAGAGTTGTTGCCCAAGGGATCGAGGCCGAATTCCTCGTAGTACGCGGCCGTTTCGGTCACGTTCGGAACACCCATCACCACGCGGGTCAGACGATGTAATGCCATGGGGTTACTCCTTTGTATCCGTAGTTTTTGGTATGCCCGCCCCACCGCGGGCCAAGCAAGGGTTTAGTTCCCGGCGGAGGTGAAGGTCTGGGTGATCTCCCCGATGCCTTCGATCCGGGAAACCAGAGTTTCGCCGGGTTTGATGAAGCGCTTCGGGCTCCGGCCCACACCAACACCTGCGGGGGTGCCTGTGAAGATGATGTCGCCCGGGAGCAGGGTTACGACCCTGGACAGGCCTTCGATCAAGGCCGGGACGGAGAAGATCAGTTCGCTGGTGCGGCCCTTCTGGACTTCTTCACCGCCGAGGCTGCACCCGATTTCCAGGTCGTCCGGGTCCGCGAACTCATCCGGGGTCACCAGCCAGGGTCCGACCGGTCCGAACCCGGGAAAGGACTTACCCAGACCGAACTGCGGGGCCGGGCCGCGGAGCTGCGACACACGCTCGGAAATGTCCTGGCCAATCGACAAGCCCGCGACATGGTTCCAGGCATCAGCGGCGGAAACATTTTTGGCTTCCTTGCCGATCACCGCGACCAGTTCGACCTCCCAGTCGGTGTTCCCTCCCTCGGGCAGGACAACCTCTGTATCAGGACCCGTAATGCAGGTAGGGAACTTCGTGAATACAGGCGGAAGAGTGTCCGGCTCGGCGAAACCGGACTCCTTGGCGTGCTCGCTGTAGTTCAAACCGATCGCGAAGACCTGCCGCGGCGCGGGGGACGGAGAGCCCAGAAGTGACCGGTCCACCACCACATCGGCAGCGGTATCGGACAGGTTTGCAGCCCACGCCGTGAACTCCTCCCACCGGGCGTACACACCCGCCAGATCGGGACCGAACCGGCCAGCACTGGCAGCCTCAACATCAACACCCCGACCATCACTGACCAGCACAACAGCACGACCATCATCGTTGGCAATACGCACACAGACTCCTTTGGGAAGCTATTCCTCTTGAATAGACCGAATTATATTAATAATAATCATTATGATGAAATTTTAGATTTGAGGCAGATCGCAGGTCAAGCCTTTACTGGGCTGACGATTTGAAAGGTCCTCCAGCCCGCGTAGGGACCGCACCCCTAGCGCTTCACAGCCCCCTTGACGCATCACGGGGGTGGGGCTAACGTTTTCATAGTAGACACGGTGTCTACTATGAAAATAATTATACCGGGAGTAGACATGGACGTCACTCAGACCCTCAGCACTCACACCTTCAAGAGGGATGCTTTAACGGAAGCCGGATTGATTGACTGGGCACGAGAATTCGTACCCCAGGTCCGTGAGGCCAAGAACGAGATCGATGAACTTGCTCAGACGCCGACCCACCTCGCTGAGCAGATGCACTCCGCGGGTGTCTGGTCGATGATGGTGCCCGAGACCTACGGGGGCATGGAGGCGAGCTTGACGACCTGGATGCACACCGTTAGAGAACTCGGCCGTGGTGACGGCGGCGTTGCCTGGGGTGCGACGCTCAACAACGCAGCAGGATGGATGGCCGCGAATCTCTACCCACGAGAGGTCGTCGACGAGGTTTTCGCTCAAGCGGGCGTCCGTTTCGCAGGCATCTTCTCCGGCCGCGCCTGCACGGCTCATCGCGTTGAAGGCGGAATACTTGTCGATCAGGGAAAGTGGTTCTTCAACTCCGGCGTATACCAAGCAGATTGGAATCTTCTCGGTGTCCCGAGGTTCGATGCCGACGGTAAAGACATCGGGCCCGGGATCGCGCTCGTACCAATGAAAGATGTCACCCTTTTGAACGACTGGGACACCTCAGGACTTCGCGGCAGTGGAAGTACTAACGTGACCATGGAGAACGTTTTCATCCCTGATGAGCGCATCGTTGGTCTGATGGAGAGCAACTACGGCACCCAGGCCAAGACCTTTCCTGAAGCCACGAACGCCCACCTCGCATTCGGGCCGCTGATGATCGTTGTCCTTGCGTTCCCCGTGCTTGGCCTGGGGCAACACATGCTGGAAACCTTCCTTGAGACGTTGCCCAAACGGGATATCAAGCTGACCCTTTACACAAAGCAGAGTAAGGCACCCGTGGCGCATCTGCAGATCGGAGAGGCCTCGGCGAAGATTGATGCTGCAAAGGCAATCATTGAAAGGGCATGCCGCAGGATCGAGTACTGGGCCGAGCGGCATGAGCTGATGCCGAAGCTGGAACGCGCCGAGATCGCACGCGACACCGGATTCGCCAACACCCTGGTGTGGGAGGCAGTCGACCTTCTAGCACGCAGCGCCGGCGGATCATGGGCCTGGAAAAGCAACGAAATGAACAAGGTCTGGCAGGACACCAAGATTGCGGTAATGCATCCCTTCGTGAACGCTGCGAGCAACATGGAACTATACGGCCGAATGAGGGCAGGACTTGAACCTGACCTCATGGCAGTTTGAGGTGATTGAGATGAACAGGAAACCCTTCATCCTCGGCGTGGGCGGAAGCGTGGTTGCAGGCTCGTCAACCGAGAAGGCACTCGCTCTCGCACTCCGCTCGGCACAAAACAACGGCGCCGAGACGCTTCTTTTTGGAGGTGAAAAGCTTGCCCGGCTTCCCCATTACGGCACCGCCCAATCATCCCTCGGAGATGAACTCATCGAAGCCTATCGAGCCGCAGATGGGGTCATCTTCGCCAGCCCCGGCTACCATGGCTCCATCTCGGGGCCGTTCAAAAACGCAATCGACTACCTCGAGGAAACCTCGAAGGATCAGCGAGTTTACCTCGATGGCGTGGGCGTAGGACTGATCGCGACGGCAGCAGGATGGCAGGCGACGAGTACAACTCTGGTGACACTCCGGTCCATCGTCCACGCCTTACGCGGTTGGCCAACACCGTTCGGCGCTGGGCTCAACACGAGCGTCCGCCTATTCGAGGGCGCGGAATGCAACGATGAGGCCGTGGCAAGTCAGCTCGAACGCGTCGGACGTCAAGTATACGATTTCGCAAGTTCAGCGCTTTCCAAAACTGCTGACTCCTCCCTTTCCTTAGCTGCATCACATAGATGAAGAAGACGCGGCGCCGATCCGGACCATTCAACCGGGGGCGCCGCTCTCCTTTCGGCCGCACCACCCACAAGGTTCCACGCAGATTGCCCACCTCGGCGGCGGGGCGGGCGAGCCCGGCCGACCCTTCATATGAACTACCATCACTTGCCCTACGTGACGATGTCACGTCGTGGACGTGGGTAGGGGAACTAGTGAGCTCCAACGCGATCCAGGAGGCCTCGCCTGCGACTACCGTCTCAGTACACTGAGACCGTGACACATGAACAGACAGAGCCGCCATTGGTTAATTCGGACCACCGCGTGCGGGTGGCTCGGCAACGCCGTGAACGGATGCGGCGGCGGCTGATGGACTCCGTGGTGGCCACGCGCGTGGGCTCTCCAACCGACGGGCCTCCCACGGTTGAGGCCGTTGTGGCCCATGCAGGCGTCTCAAAGGCCACGTTCTACAAGTACTTCACGTCTGTAGATGATGCAATCGGCGTCCTCGGTACTGAGATGGCCGCGGAGATGGTCGAGCTCTTGAAAGTTGTCCTAGCCGGACCTAGCTCGCCCCTTTTTAGGATGACGACGTCGCTGCAGATGTTCCTAATCCGAAGCGTCCGCGATCCGCTTTGGGGGGAGTTCGTTGCGCGAACCGATGTGCTAAGCGGGGACAACGAGGTGCGGCACGGTCTTGAGGAACACATTAAAGGTGCAAAAGACGCTGGAGATCTCGACTTCGATAATCTCGAGGCGGCGATCGTGCTCGCAGTAGGCGGTCTGATCCAAGGCATGCGGCATACTGCCCAGCACGAGGACAGCACGAAACCGGAGCTCATCGAAGCGGTGGTCCTTCTCATCCTTCGCGCACTCGGGGCAAAGGCAGAAACGGCGCGGGAGCTCGTCCGAGAATCGGCAGCCTTCATTCGTCATGCAGCTCCGGACACCATCGCAACAACCCGGGGCACGTCATCCAAGCGAGTGTCTGCATGATCCTTAGCTAATGAAGGAACGTTGAATGATATGGGCTGGCTTGATCTTTAAGGACCTTGGCAGTCCGACCTCATAGCGTCCTTGCTGTCGGTGATCTCAAATCCCCTTTATGCATGAAGCAGTGCACCAAGGACCAGGACCAGCGGCATCGGGATTGCACCCCATGCCGGCGGGGCGCGCCACACTTCCCAGCTGCTGCGTACGGCAGTCCTGACTGTTGGCGCGCCTGATGAACCTTGGGACAAAGACCAAGCCGGTCTGCCGTTTCGGCATAGCAGAGATTTCATTGAACCAACGCCGGACCCTTGACGCTTTCATAGAGTTGGCCCTACCGATTCATAATCGACGGTTTGTCTTTTATGACATAAGACTGACCTGCCAAACGCCAGCGCCCAATGGATTCGCGTGGCTGAAATGTCCTTCGGATTTGCGTGGCGCTTCACAGCCCCCTTGACGCATCACGGGGGTGGGGCTAACGTTTTCATAGTAGACACGGTGTCTACTATGAAAATAATTATACCGGGAGTAGACATGGACGTCACTCAGACCCTCAGCACTCACACCTTCAAGAGGGATGCTTTAACGGAAGCCGGATTGATTGACTGGGCACGAGAATTCGTACCCCAGGTCCGTGAGGCCAAGAACGAGATCGATGAACTTGCTCAGACGCCGACCCACCTCGCTGAGCAGATGCACTCCGCGGGTGTCTGGTCGATGATGGTGCCCGAGACCTACGGGGGCATGGAGGCGAGCTTGACGACCTGGATGCACACCGTTAGAGAACTCGGCCGTGGTGACGGCGGCGTTGCCTGGGGTGCGACGCTCAACAACGCAGCAGGATGGATGGCCGCGAATCTCTACCCACGAGAGGTCGTCGACGAGGTTTTCGCTCAAGCGGGCGTCCGTTTCGCAGGCATCTTCTCCGGCCGCGCCTGCACGGCTCATCGCGTTGAAGGCGGAATACTTGTCGATCAGGGAAAGTGGTTCTTCAACTCCGGCGTATACCAAGCAGATTGGAATCTTCTCGGTGTCCCGAGGTTCGATGCCGACGGTAAAGACATCGGGCCCGGGATCGCGCTCGTACCAATGAAAGATGTCACCCTTTTGAACGACTGGGACACCTCAGGACTTCGCGGCAGTGGAAGTACTAACGTGACCATGGAGAACGTTTTCATCCCTGATGAGCGCATCGTTGGTCTGATGGAGAGCAACTACGGCACCCAGGCCAAGACCTTTCCTGAAGCCACGAACGCCCACCTCGCATTCGGGCCGCTGATGATCGTTGTCCTTGCGTTCCCCGTGCTTGGCCTGGGGCAACACATGCTGGAAACCTTCCTTGAGACGTTGCCCAAACGGGATATCAAGCTGACCCTTTACACAAAGCAGAGTAAGGCACCCGTGGCGCATCTGCAGATCGGAGAGGCCTCGGCGAAGATTGATGCTGCAAAGGCAATCATTGAAAGGGCATGCCGCAGGATCGAGTACTGGGCCGAGCGGCATGAGCTGATGCCGAAGCTGGAACGCGCCGAGATCGCACGCGACACCGGATTCGCCAACACCCTGGTGTGGGAGGCAGTCGACCTTCTAGCACGCAGCGCCGGCGGATCATGGGCCTGGAAAAGCAACGAAATGAACAAGGTCTGGCAGGACACCAAGATTGCGGTAATGCATCCCTTCGTGAACGCTGCGAGCAACATGGAACTATACGGCCGAATGAGGGCAGGACTTGAACCTGACCTCATGGCAGTTTGAGGTGATTGAGATGAACAGGAAACCCTTCATCCTCGGCGTGGGCGGAAGCGTGGTTGCAGGCTCGTCAACCGAGAAGGCACTCGCTCTCGCACTCCGCTCGGCACAAAACAACGGCGCCGAGACGCTTCTTTTTGGAGGTGAAAAGCTTGCCCGGCTTCCCCATTACGGCACCGCCCAATCATCCCTCGGAGATGAACTCATCGAAGCCTATCGAGCCGCAGATGGGGTCATCTTCGCCAGCCCCGGCTACCATGGCTCCATCTCGGGGCCGTTCAAAAACGCAATCGACTACCTCGAGGAAACCTCGAAGGATCAGCGAGTTTACCTCGATGGCGTGGGCGTAGGACTGATCGCGACGGCAGCAGGATGGCAGGCGACGAGTACAACTCTGGTGACACTCCGGTCCATCGTCCACGCCTTACGCGGTTGGCCAACACCGTTCGGCGCTGGGCTCAACACGAGCGTCCGCCTATTCGAGGGCGCGGAATGCAACGATGAGGCCGTGGCAAGTCAGCTCGAACGCGTCGGACGTCAAGTATACGATTTCGCAAGTTCAGCGCTTTCCAAAACTGCTGACTCCTCCCTTTCCTTAGCTGCATCACATAGATGAAGAAGACGCGGCGCCGATCCGGACCATTCAACCGGGGGCGCCGCTCTCCTTTCGGCCGCACCACCCACAAGGTTCCACGCAGATTGCCCACCTCGGCGGCGGGGCGGGCGAGCCCGGCCCCCCAACCCCGACATCGTTGTCGAGTTCAGGACATAGCCGAACGACGGCAGAGAAATGGTTGTTGAGAAGTCGGCTTCCCTAATTTACCCTCAACCCCGGTAACCCATCTTTTGCAGGACTGGTTGCTTGAGGCAATGTTATCCCCCTACTTAATGACCATGACAAGGGGCCACGGAACTTCACCGCACCAAGGGTAGTTGGACGCCTAAGATCCCACCGTCGGGAGTCGCTGCCCCAATGAGTTCTTGAAAAGGCCTGTAAAAAACGCGCGCAAAATCGAAAAGAAAGGGGAACGGAATAATGCCCACAAAGACGGCTACGATAACTGTCAAAGTCGAGGACGCAGCTGCAATAGACCGTGAACTGGAGCGCGCCAGTTCGATACTGCGCGAGCAGACCACGATTTGGGGCCTTCTTGTAACGCGGGTGAACTTCACAACATTCACGGTCGCAATCAGCCCGGACATCCCGTTCGGCTTTACCCGGGAGCTCGATCTGCTGTGAAGGAACGTGAGCGGTGGCAGGAAATCATCGTTGTCCGCCAGAGGCCCTTGCCTTGGCCCTCACCTCGGAGTTCCTGGAAGCGTTCCAGCAGCTGCTGAGCGCTACTTTATGGTCTGCGTCGTGAGCCCAGGGCCAGCATCCGTACCCGCCGGTTCTTCAGCATGGCTGTGAAACCCGCTCATCGGCTCTAAACAGTCCGACAGCCGGATCCACCAGCATCCGCGGGACGATAGCGGAACGGCACCACACACTGGATCCCCCTAACTAAACCATGGAAACATGCATCAGATGCAGGAAACCAACAGCGGCAAGGGATCCAGGAGCAAATTCGGACTCTGACGGCCAGACGTAGTCTTTGCGACGAAATGTAGCTGACCTGCGAAAACGCCGAAATGGTCATGGGAAGGGAGTCCTCGCATCTACTTCTACTCGTCCTACTCGAACGCCGATAATGGACCTTATGTAAGGTTGTTAGTATGTAAGGACAAAGTATTTCTCTGATTCAAACGCTATCAGGCCGGCCCCTCTCGGGGCTAGACCTGCGCATCGCAACACTTCCACGGGACTGTCCAAGACATGAGGCAGATGGAAGGCAGCTTCGCACTTATCCAGCAGGCTGTTGGGCTGGATCAAGGTGGATACTCTTGCGTTTCCAGCCGGTGAGGTACTGCGGACCATCTGATTCTGGCGGATATGTGGGCTTGCGAACTCTGACGCTCACGGGAACCGGGAAATCCACCCCCATAAAGATTGCTTCGCCGGGCACGAGTCCAGGTAGCAGCCTCATGGCAGAAAGATCCAGTTCTGCGGCGGCTTGCTCTACTCGTTGACGGTCTCGTCCATCGGCGAGTCTGTGGACGATGAGCATGCCGACTTGACTTAGAACGTCCGACGGCAAGTCGCCTGGTCGTTGCGTTGCAAGACAAACAGTAAGGCCATATTTTCTGCCTTCTTTTGCGATCAGATCGAAACCATCGAGGTGCGCTGTGGTCTCGTCCCCGATCGTAACGTCGAAAAATTGGTGCGCTTCATCGAGCGCTATGACAACGGGATTCGATCGGAAGTCTCCACGCCTGGCCATCGAAAGCAGTGCATGCCCGAGAACGTTAACCACGATCTCTCTTAGGCTGTGGCTGAACGTGAGGTTTCGGAGAGAGATTCGAAGCACACCACCATTTGGTGATTGGAGCCAGTTAAATACTTCGGTGAGCAAGCTTCCCCCGGCGGGGTTCTCGACGACAGACATGATCTCGGGAGTCTGGACCAGGTCTTCGATGCGGCTGACCAAGCTACTTGCGTACCCTTGCGCATTCGTATCTGACTTCCCGAAGTGGCCAGGTCTGTTCGTATCGGCCGGCCAGACGCATTCCTCCAGGATTTGGCGGGCCAAGTGACGCAGACTGAAGCGGGAAAATGGTGACTCGATGGTCGTGGCAAACCATTCTTGGGCTCTGTCGAAGGCTTCGCGACTGTGCCCGGCCTTAGTGAACAGACCTTCGGTACCGAGGTGCTGGCCGAAGCCAGATGAAGCCAGCCAAGCCGGGTCCGAGTTGTCCAGATGGTGTCTAAGCCGAAGAGATCTGACGGCCGCTCGAAGTTTAGGCAACTGGGATCCGCTGGACGGCGACATGAACGCGTTTCGATCAGTTTCTCGCATATGCCAATGAGGCACAGTGACAAGCTTCGCGAGGGGTTCGCCGTCGGTTGTGCCTAGAGCGAGGTGTGTTGCAGTTGCTCCTAGACTGCGGAACTCCCCCGTAGCATCGATCAAGATCATTCGTCCGCCGAGCTCCAAAGTGCTCGATGCCAAGTGTGCCAGCGTCCAGCTCTTACCCGACCCGGTGGCGCCCACCACAGCCGTATGCCGTCCGAATAGTTTTTGCGCGGAGACACTGACCCCAATGCCATTCCCGACGGCTAGGGTTCCCATATCAATCTGTTGGGCTGCTCGCTCCGGTTCGCCGCCAGCAATGACCGCTCGTACCGATTCCTCGCTGGCTGCGAATACACGATCGCCAAGACGAGGATAGACGGCTATGCCACGCTGGGCTCCGCCGGAACTGTCCAAAGTCGAAAGAAGCTGGACGCGGCCTTCATTTCGAGGGGTCTTTTCACGATCGCCGGACTCACGCTCTGGGCCGATCCTAGTGACTTCGATCAGGCGTCCAAAAACGCCTCGTCCCCCGGTCTCTACGACCAGAAATTCACCAACCTCGCCCTGTCCTAAACGCTGGCCGAAGTGAGTACCTGGGAGGTCTCGTGCGGATGGCAGTTCGACGGTTATGAACGACCCCTCCACTCTAATGACTGTTCCTACGTGTCGATCTTGTGAGAAGAGATGCAACACTTAATTCGTCCCTCGTTCGTCCACCCGGGAGATCCTGTCGGCGTGTGCTTGTCGTTCATCGAACTCAGAGGCATCCGGCAACAGTCTCACAAGGTCGTCGAACCGGCCCTCTAAAAGGGTGATCCGATGGTCGCCGTCCTGAGCCAACCTCTCAAGCCAAGACATCGACTTGCTTCGCTTTGATTCATCCCGGATGCCCGGGTCAACCACGATCAGTCGGAGCCCGACGTTGCCGCGAATGGCTGCTTCGATGGGCGCGACGATGTGTTCGTCGTTGAATCCAAATCCGACAACCAGTAGGGAGACGTCCGGAAGCCGCAGTGCCATCTGAAACCTGGACATCATCTCAAGATAGGGCTGCCGGAAACTCAGTTGATACTTATTAGCTGACGGATAGATCAAGACAGGATCGATCGGCTTCCCTGAGACACGGCGCGTTGAAGCGCCGCTGCGTTCCCAATCGACGGATCCGTGCAGCTTCAGCAAGTGCAGCACATTGCCTTCCAAGAGCAAACGATCATTTGTCCCTCGCCGGACAAAGTCAAGATCGAATAGCGCCCCCTCGAAGTCCCGGTGGGAGGCAAAGCCGAATCCATCGATGATGTGGAAACGGGAGCGAGCGGCGGCCTCTTCGAACGCCAGGTCGTAGTTAGTCGTGAATAGCTTGGTTCGCTGAAGCCTTGCGGATCGTCGACCAATTTTGCGAAGGAAGAGCTGGTGGATATCCAGCTCGCTGTCAGGACCCACGAAACTGCAGGCGTTCAAAATGACATCTTGGGCTTTGGCCAAGAAGTCCCTGAGTTCGGCGTCATCCGACCGGAGGCTCAATTTGGCTTGGATATGCGAGAGAAAGTGTTCGATGTTTTGAGCGGCAAGAATATCTGCGGGTGTATCAGCGGATGCGAGATCGAAACCGGAGAGAATGCTGACTTTGTCCCATAAGTCCCCCATATTAGGAGCTTTGCTCTGAGCGGCAGGTGGGATGCCGAGCGAGGTTCCCAGGCCACTGAGGACAATAAACGAGTCACTCGTCAGAGCACGAAGAAGCTCATCCCTAACCTCTTGTCGTTCAGCGGGCGCCGAAGACTGTTCAGCGGGATCCACAGAGCTCGGGAGTGCAACCCACTCCCCCGTTCGACCCCGCAATGAGGCCGTGATCCCACCGGGACGACTCGCTCGGAGCTCTTCACCTGGCAAGGGCGTCGCGGCATCAACCGCTTCCATGCCCTCAGTCTCAATGTCGTCCAATGCCCTATCCCCCAGCTCAGAATGGGAGAAATAGTCCCACCCCTGAATCTTAGTGTTCCGGGCTCAGACCGACTTACATGCAACGGCCGGGGACACTTCGTCGACTCAGATCCCCCGGTATTTACAAGAAACTACGCGCAGTTGCACGCGTCGTCCCGCGCCTTGTCCACGTCAACGGCATAGCCGCTGACCAGCAGCTAACGCAGAGATATTCCCTCAACTATTCCGAAAGTCTGCGATAGGCAGTCTGGCCGCTCCTGTAACGTCTGTCCCTCAGAAGCGCGGAGGTGTGAGGCACCGAGGGGGAATAGTAGAGGCGTGGCAAAGAAATGGGAGTACGGCAATGGGGACAACGCCGAGCTGAAGCTGGTCCTTTACGAGCGTTGGAACCTCAAGTGCTACAGGTGTGACGAGCCTAAGGTCTACACAGACGTTCAAATTGACCACATCATCCCTCAGTCAACCGACGAGCAGCGGCTACGAGAAATCAAGCAAAAGCTGAATTTGTCTCCGGACTTCCACGTCGACGATCCGAGAAACCTCGCACCCATCTGCGCACGATGCAATGGTAAGAGGGGCAAACACAACAAGGATTACTCTGACGTTCCCCGCACGATGGATCTCTTGCATCGGGCCGAGGACCTCCGATCTCGCGTGATCGACGAGGTCGTGAACTTCTCGCAGTCTGGGGACATCGCAAAGGCCTTGATAAAGGCCAACGTAAGCAACTTGAAGGACCCCAAGGTGCGCCGGGCTTTTGAACGGCATGCTTCGGCGATAGTGCAGAAGGTGGCTCTTCTCGGCGAAGAAAAGGCAGATTTCATCACCATCCGCACAGCGGACCTTCAAATCGGGGACTACTCCGTGGATCTACGCATCTCACTAAATGCCCGCGGACGAACGACGTTGACCATCCTGGAGGAAGTTTGCGGTGTCCGCCTCGAAGATGTCGCACGAACAGGCCTGGCAGACCTGTTAGGCGAGCTGTATCAGGACCTTCAGTACAAGGTTGAGAACCTGGAGGAATACCTCAGAACGGAGGCAGGTCCTCAAGAAGTCACGTATTTAGGGGTGCACTTTGAGGCGTTCGACTTCCAGAGAGTCGCTGACACTGTGAAGTTCATGTTCGAGGGAAACGTGGAATCGCAATCGACATACTCAGTCGTTCGGGACAGCGAGGACGGAGGAGGGCTGGACTGGCTACAGAGCGATGCCTACCAATATCTAACGATAAAGAAATCCGCTACTTGGGACCCAAAAACTTCGGGCGCCACTCTCGATATTGGAGACTACGCAATCGTCCAGTGGATGGAGCACATCTCCACAGCCTAGGTGGGCGCTCCGGCGCTAGCCACCGCGTTTCACGTTTACCGCCTTGCTGTCACGCCTATGGAGTGGTGCATACCGGAGCATGAACTTAGCGTTCGAGTCCTCCGCGCTCCATCGTCCTGCCATTGCCGCCTTGCTTCGCCATCCTTGATGTCTTGGCCGACGATGGCTTCTGCGCTACGGCGCCCGCGGGGTGGGTGCCATGGTGCTTGTCTGCCAAGAGCCTGGAGTTTACGGCTTCGCGGTCGGCTTTGCCTTCGAGACTTTCGGCCAGCTGCTGGCGCCGTTCTGCGGTGTCCCACGCCGGTTCGCTTCTGTCGACCCGGTCCTGCCGATTGGCGCCGGCAATAGCTGCGCCGGCCACCACTTCATCGGTGCGCGCGGCCGATGCTTTGGTTCGTTCAGTATCGGCTTCGGCGCGGGCCTGCTGTGCCCGGGCAAGGGCCGCGGCCACGGAGGCCTCGTCCGCGCCGGTGTTATTCACGTCGATGCCGTAACGGCTCTGGACCTGGTCGCTGATTTTCCCGGCCGCCTGCGCAGCTTCGGGGTCGTAGGCCTTCCATGCCGTGGCCGTCTCGTGAACCCGTTCGATCATTTCGGGGGTGGCTTTGTCCCACCAGTCATCCCGGCTGACGGGCGCCAGCTGGGCCCGGGCGGCAGCCCGCTGGACGTCGAAGCGTTCCTGCAGCTCACGGGCCCGTTGTTCCTCTGCTGCGGCGATGGTGCGCTGTTCCTGTTCGCGCATTCTGGCAAGCTGCTCGCCGATGCGGGCCGCTACCATCAGCCCGGTACGCATCGCCCCGTCCACAGCATCTTCCATTCCGTCTGCTTCGCTCATGCTCGTCCCCTATAGCTCGATGCCTGGATTGTTCTGCCGGCGGGTCTCTTCGGTCCGTGACTGCCCTCCCTGCAGCTGCGCTGCGTCCGGTCGGGTCAGAACGGTAGGCAGCGGTGAGCCGCCTCGTGAACGTTCGACCAGGAGCCTTGATTTGAGGGCTTCCTCGGACGCTTCCGGGTGCTGTTGCCGCATTGTCTCCATCGACATCGGCTGTGCCTTCAGTGTCTGTCCAGTGGCACTGGCTTCGACAACCTTGCTGGCAACCGTGACGGCTGATGAAAGTCCCCGGACCCGGCGCAGGTCGTCGGTGGCTTTGTGCATGTCGTGGATGACCCGTGCCGTCCGGGCGAGCTGCCGGAACATGAGGGCGTAGGCGGCGCGGTCACTCTTGGAGGTCGCGGCGAGCATGATCATGGTGGCACCGCGTGCGGACGGCAGGGACACTGCCGGGCGTGCCGGGTAGCGGCGCAGCTGGGCGGACTTGGCGAGCTCTCTGGCGGCGTCTGCCAGCGGTCCCGGCGTTGGTTCGATCCGCTTGGACCATGCACCGAACGCCGCCGATGTCTCGCGGGCTGCCTGCGCCCAGGCGGCATGATCATCGTGCGGAGTGGTGGCCAATTTCTCCCGGAGGGAACTGACGTCATTGGCGTACTTGCTCCACAGCTCAGCCGATGGCTGCAGCGTCTCCCGGCCCGGGCTTACCGGCCGGCGGTTGCGCGCCGCAGCGTTCCATTCCGCGACAGCCCACTCCGCTGACTCCGGGGTGCTCTCCCACTCTGCCCGGAGCTTGGGCAACGCCAGGTCACGTCCCAACGAGTTGCCGCCGAACCACACGGCGCGCTCTCCCTTGCGGGGGCGTTCGGCCACGGAGTAGCCGGTCACGACGTCGGTACGCCCGGCCGCGTAGCGGGGGCGCACGAGCATGCCCTCCTGTCGTGCCCGGCGGACAAACTCTGCCTCATCTGTCGATGCTCCGGCGCAGACCCGCACCTTGCGGGCGAGGCTGTGGCGCTCGACCTCCGGCAGTCCCTGACGGGTGGCCTTGGACTGTTCAGCCGGGGTGAATCCGCGCTCGGCACGAAGGGTCCCGACAGCGTTCAGTCCGTACTTCTTCTCCAGTGTCCTGGCAGCCTGCTGGGACATGTACTTACTCTTCCAGCCGTTCCATTTGGTGCCGTCGTCCCGGACCATGCTGGCCACGAGGTGAATGTGGTCGTTGCCGTTCTTGCTCAGTCCGTGACGGACCGCGACCCACCGGGCCGGGGCCTTTCCGCCGTCCTCGGTGAAGTCCATTTCCGTCATGAAGTCGTCCGCGATGGCACCCCATCGCTGGTCGCTGAGCTGGCCTTCTTCCGCGGCCAGACTCAGAGAACAGTGGAAGACGTGTCCGCCGTCGACCTCGGTTTCGAAAAACTGCTTAGCCCGGTCGAGTGCGTTGGCAATATCCAAGGCAGCATCGCGGTTCAGCTCGTTGTCATCGTGCCAGGCCATGAGCGCCGAATCGCCCGCAACGAGGTGCGGTTCTTCGTGCTCGTTTGCCCGCCCCGGGCCCGCGAGGTAGATCATCAGACCCGCCATGCGGTCGCCCTGGGTAATGTTCGGAATCACGGTGAAACTACCGCCCGGCCATGTCGGCGAGCTGACGGTCGATCCGGATGATGACGGCCCGCGCGTGGGCGATGGAGGCGGCAGCTTCTGCCGGCACTTCCCCTGTCGCATTCGCGTGCCGTGCGATCTGGTTGATGTTGTTCGCCACGGTCCCGACGAGACGTTGCAGCGTAGAGAGCTGCATGAACTGATCCCGCCGCTCCGACGGATTCTCTGTGCTCTCGCTGAGCGCCGCCTCGATCAAAAGCCGCGGGATCGTCACGCGGTGCTTCTCCGCCAGGGCGAGGAGCTTGGCTTCCTCCTCCGGGCTGACCTTGACCTCGTGACGGTGCATCCGGCCGCCGTCGACATTCGCCCGCCGACGACGGGACTTCCAACCGGCGAAGCCATTGCCTTCACTCACTATTCCCGCCCTTCGTTCCTTGCCAGCGCAGCGACCCGGAACTCCGGGATCAGACTTCAGTCTGCCGCGACCCGGATGGCAATCCGGGGAGCGACACGAACTTAGCCCGGCTAAGTTACCAGCTTGCTCCGCCCGTCGGTTTCCGCCCTTCGGTTTACCAGGGCGGTGGTCCTGGTAATACGTCGTGGTCTGCGCGTATCGAATCTGCCCGGAAACGTCGTACCAGAGGACTAGGCTGGTCACATGGCAACCATCGACATTGAGTAGACCCGAAACCAGGCCAAAGCACTCCTGAACTCACGCATCGATTCTGTGACCGAACTGGTCAAGACCCGTCAGCGAATCACCGACCTGCAGGAACAGCTCGCCGAAGCGGAACGCGCAGACAAGCGCGCCTACGTGCGTGCCACCAAGGACGGCTGGAGCCCGGAAGAGCTGAAGAAGCTGGGACTCGAATCCGGCGCAGCAGTACGCCGGCGAAAGTCGGCGAACCGCGCTGCCAGCGACAGTGCCACAGCCCCTACAGAGGACGTCAGTCACGACGCACAGTAGCGTTGCCCCTCGCCCGCATGGGCACGGCAAAAGCAAACACCTTCGGGCTTTTCCCGCACACATCCGGACGACGGGACCCAGCTGACCGGCGGCACACAACCGCCAGGTAACGTTGGGACTCTTCACTCACCACCCGCGTCCGGCGATCATGCACAGCCTGGACAATGGCCGGTCACCAACGGCAACGTTTCCCATGGTCCAAGACACGCCGCTCCCGACGTCAGCACGGTCCTCTGGCTGGCTCTTTTCAGCCCTAGACCACAGGCGGCTTCGGTGGGCAGCTACGACGAAGGCCGGCACCTTTCGAGGTGCCGGCCTTCGTCGTATCCGTGTTCTGCCTAGTCTTCCGCGGTGACGTCGTCATCCTTGATCTGACCGGCCGCGATGCGCTCTGCGGTCTTCGCGAACGCTGCGTCGATGTACGCCATCAGGTCGCTCTCGCGAACCCGCCACACACCCCGCCCGCCAAACTGCCCGGCGGGGAGCTCTCCGCTGCGAACGAGCGAATAGACCAGTGCACTTTTGACGTTCAGGACCTCCTGAACCTGCTCCAGAGTCAGCATCCTGGGGAACACCGGTCCCGTCGTCGGCGCAGCGTTCTCGTTCACTTGCTCTGTCCTTTTCGTCATTCTCAATCCACCTCATTCCGGCTCTACTGCATCGTCCATGGCCCTGCTTTAGCGCTCGAATCCCCCGTCTCGTGAGTGACTTGGCGTGGGTCCGGATGGTACCTGTTGCTGCGGGTGAGTGGGCGTTGGGTGGGTGCTTCTGGGAGCTGACGGGAAGCTTGCGGCTTGCAGTCTTCGCAGTTGTGCAACGGCCGGGTCCACGTCCGCCGCGGAGGGGGAAGCTTCGGCTTCCGGCGCTGGCTTGGGCGGCTCGATGGATGCCTTTAGTTTTTCGTCCAGTTCCGCGCACGTCGCACGGGCGGTGACGAGTTTGTCTTCGTATTTGAACGGTTTTCCGGCCTGGCTTTCGACGTCGGAAAGCACCGCCTGTTTTTCCGTGATGGTTTGGCGCAGCTGGGCTTCGTAGTCGGGGAGCCCCGCTACTTTGTTTTCCAGCCGTGTGATGATGCCGGCGCTTCCTTCCAGCAACTCCGTGCGGCTGAAGACAAGCGGTGGTGCGGGCACGTCTTTGAGGGTGACAGCGAGGTCCTGGTAGGAGCCGAGCCGGGAGTCGTCGGCCGCGTTTCGGACCTGCAGCTCTTGGCCGCCGAGGGTGGCCATGGTGCCGTGGTCCTGTTTTTGGCGGTAGTAGTTTCCGTATTCCGGTGTGTGGGTACGGACCCATTCAGAGATGGCCGCGATGGCCTCCGGGCGTTTGGTGTAGCTCTTGCCGTCGATGGTCGCGGTGAAGGCCTCCCCTGCGGTCGGTGTGATGCGCGGGAGTGCCGCCTGCAGTGCGGGCAGCTTGCTTTCGGCTTTGGTGATGCTGGTTTCGGCCGCGGCTCTGGTCCAGGAGAGTGTGCTCTGTCCTTTCTCGTGGGCGCGTTTGAGTCGTTCGAGTTTGGTCCGGGCGGCGTCGGCCTCGATCTTGTCCATCACCAGCGGGTTGCCGCTAGTCGCTGCCTTGATCTGTGCGGCGTTGAGGGCCAGGTCTCCGACGTCCTCGATCTCGCGGATATCGAGGCGTCCGCGGAGAACCTGCTGGATCATGGTGGCCTTGCGCTGGATGCCGTCCCAGGCGGCACTGTCGTAGCTGCCGACGGTTGCGTATTGGAAGTTGTGGACCTCGGCGTTGGCGTTGCCTTGGCGGATGATGCGCCCGTCGCGCTGGGTCAGGTCAGCCGGCCGCCAGGGGCAAGTGACGTGGTGGATCGCTTTGGCGCGGAGCTGGACGTTGGTGCCTGTTCCCATCATGGCGGTGGAGCCGATCAGTACGGCTACCTCCCCGGTGCGGCATTGGGCGAAGAGCTGGGCTTTCTGCTCGGGTTTGGGTGAGTCCTGGATGAACCGGATCTGATCTGCCTGGATGCCGCCGGCGACGAGCTGGTCCTTGATCTGCTGGTAGGCGGTCCAGACCGGTTTGCCGTCTGCCCCGGTGTTCTTGGAGGGCGTGCTGAGGTCGCAGAAGATGATCTGCAGCGCACCCTTGTTGGCCGAGGGGGTGCCGGATTCGAAGCTGGTTTCGTATTCGTTCTCCCGGTTCGCTTCCCAGACCTTCAGGGTTTTGGCGACAACCTGGTCCAGCTTCGTCGCGGATTCGGGTTCGATGCCGACCATTCTCAGGTCCAGCGCGGCTTTGCGGCCGTCGGTGTAGACGCTGAGGGCGTTGTCCGCGCCCTTCTCAGCCCAGCCGGAGAGGGAGTCCAGCCGGTCCGCGAGGCCCTTCATGTATTCGGCCAGTTCGGGCGGCTGCGGGATCAGCACCAGTTCCGGCTGCCGTTCCCCGTCGCCGGGGCGGCGGGCGAGGTCCGGTTTTTTGAGGTAGGTCAGGTCTTCGGAGAGCTTCACGTCCGCGAAGACGTGGAAGGACCGCAGCATCTCGGGGACGTTCTTGAACTTCGCGAAGCGCGGCTTGTTCTTCAGCCGGCCTCCGGCGTCCATCTCGATGGCGGTGACGGTTTCCCCGAATGTCGCTCCCCAGACGTCGAAGTTCTCCACACCGGCAGCCTGGAGCAGGTCCGGGCGCAGGTAGCGCTGCATGACGTGGGCTTCGGTGATGGAGTTGGCAATCGGTGTGCCGGTCGCCATCGTAACAACGCGTTCCCCGTGGGTGCTGCGCAGGTATTCGAGCTTCAGGTGCATGTCGGTGGCCCGGATGGAGCCGGCAATTTCTGCGCCCTTGATGTTGGTGACCGTGCGGAGGTTCTTGTAGTCGTGCGCTTCGTCCACGAACAGGTAGTCCACCCCGGTGTCCTCGAATGTCAGTCCAAGATCCGGCGCGGTGTCCATAAGCTTCTTCATGCGCTCTTCTTCGGCCTGGAGCTTCGTTTCAAGCTTCTTCACCGTGGTCCGGTCTTCGCCCTCGGACTGGGCGTTGACGATGGTCTGCCGGACGTCCGCGATGATCGACTCCTGGTAGGCCTCAATGGTTTCGGCTTTCACGCCGATGCTTTTGAAGGCCTGCTGGGTCATGATGATGCCATCCCAGTCGTTCGCCGCGGCGCGGGCGACGAACTGCCGGCGCGCGGCCAGGTCCCCGCTCTTGGTCTTGATGTCATCGGACCCTGCCGAGAGCAGGCGGGCCTGCGGGTACAGTTCCAGCCACTCGCGGGTGAACTGCTCCAGCATGTGGTTCGGGACGACAACCATGGGTTTGGAGGCCATGCCCAGGCGTTTGAGTTCCATCGCTCCAATCACCATTTCGGCGGTCTTGCCGGCCCCGACTTCGTGGAAGAGGCCCACGGCCGGTTCGGAGATGATGCGGGCCACGGCGGTGCGCTGGTGCGGGTGAGGGGTGAAGGTTTTAGCCAGCCCCGGAAGGGTCAGGCGGCCGCCTTCCTTGGTGTAGTCGCGCAGGGCCAGGGAGTTGAAGCGGCGGTTGTATTCGTCAATGAGCCGGCTGGCACGTTCGGGGTCTTCCCAGACCCACTCGGCGAAACGTTCCTGCAGGGCCTCGGCCTTTTCCTGGGCCGCTTCGGTTTCTTCGAGGTTGGCGACGGGTTTGCCGTCTTCGTTCTTGTCCTCGACCTGAATGCTCTTTTGTTCCAGGATGCTTTGCAGCAGGTCCGGGGCGGGCCGTCGGTCCGTTCCCCACTCGTTCGTGGAACGGACTGTTCCCCGGTTGGCTTTGACCCGCCAGATACCGCTTCCGACGCTGGTCACGCTGGCGTTGGGATCGGCCAGGATGTCCTGGACGAAGCGTTGGTGTTCCTCGGGGGAGATCCAGACCGCACCGATGCGCGCCTCGACGTCTTCCATGCCGACCCTCGGCGGCTGGACTTCCTCCAGGGCGGTGACGTTCACGCTCAGGCGCTCGTCCTCGGCCGCCGCAGCGCGTGCGGCGTCGAGCTTGGTCCGGACGTTCCCGGACAGGTATCCCGGTGCTGTGACGAGCTTGCCGGTTTCCGGGTCATCGAACACGAGCGTGCCCAGCTGATCGCGGGCTTCCTCTTCCGTGACGCCCAGCAGGTCCGCGATCTGTTCCAGCTCGGGGGCGCCGTAGGTGTCCAGTGCGATGGCGAGGGCTTCGTCGACGGTGTCAGCGCCCATGAGGGGTTTGCGGGCCACCACCTGTCGGTGCTGAAGCAGTGCCGCGGGTGTCGCGGTCTGCGTTTCATCGTTGAACCGCTCCAGGGCCGGCGGCAGAGTGCCGAAAGGGTCCGTCTGGCGCAGGATCCGCACGGCGGGTGCTGCACGGCGGGTGATGATGTCTTCGCCCGTTTCTTTGTCCGTGCGGACAGATTCCGTGAAGCGGTTCAGTGGCCCATATTTGGCGGCATATGCCGTGTACTGGTCAGCCAGGGCGGTTCGTTGAGCCGACATCGCCGGGGTGTCTTCGCTGTCGGAAGCTTCCATCTCCAACAGGGCGCGTGCGCCGTCGCGCATCCCCAGCAGGTCGCTTAGCTCCACTGCATGTGCTTTGGGTACCGGGAACGGAACCTGTTCCCCTGCACGGGCAACGGTGAAGGTTCCGTCTTGTTGGGCGGTGATGGTGCCGTCCCATTCCTGCCCGTGGGACGGCAGGAGTGCCGCCGGGGTTTTTCCCGGGGCCGGCTCGGCAGGGGCGTGGTTCAGGCCGCGGTCCAGCGCTTCCTGCACAACGGCGTCGAACCGCTGGGCGAGCAGCTGCGGGACAGCGGCGAGGTCGTCGGCTTTCACGCTGACGGTTTCCTCGCCGTACATGCCGTTCCCGACGGTGATCTGCCCGAGGACGTTTTGCGGGTTCAGATCGAAGTAGTTGTTGATCTTCACGTTGCGGCCGTCGATGATGACGGGGCCGACCTTTTCCCAGTCCGTGTTGGCAGGCTCCCGGCCCGGCTCGCGCTTGCGCAGCAGCAGCAGGTCAGTGAGTGCTTCGGTGCCGGCGGCGCGCCGGTGGGCGCCGGTGGGCAGGCGCACGGCTCCCACCAGGTCCGCCATTGCACTCATCTCCCGCCTCGAGGTGGGGTTGGTTGCGTCCATGGTGAAGCTGGAGGTCAGCACGGCGACGTATCCGCCGGGTTTCACGGCGGCCAGGCTCTTGAGGATGAAGTGGTTGTGCATGGAGTGCCGGGAGTCGGCGTTGTGGGTCTTGTCGTAAAGCGTGTTCTTGCTGAACGGGACGTTGCCGATGGCGAGGTCAAAGGAGTTGGATTTGATCGGGGTGTCCGCGAAGGACTCGCTGCGGATCGTCGCGTCGGGGTACAGGCCACGGGAAATTGAGGCTGTCAGCGGATCAAGCTCCACGCCGGTCATCCGGGCGCCTTCCGGGGCGAAACCAATGAACGTTCCCGCACCGGATCCTGGTTCCAGCACCTCTCCCCCGGTAAAGCCGAGCCGGTCGACGGCGGACCAGATTTCCTTCACCAGGGCGGCGTCGGTGTAGTACGCGTTGGTCGTGGTCCGCGAGGCTGCGGCATACTCGCGCTCGCTCAGGACTTCCTGCAGCTGGGCGCGCTCGGCCGCCCATTCGGCCTTGTCGAACAGCTGGGGCACCGCTCCCCAGCTGGACCACCGCGCCAGGGAACGCTGCTCTACCTCGGTGGCCGGCCTCTGCTGGTCCTCCAGCTCCCGGACGATGCGGATTGCTTCAACGTTTGCTGCGAAGCGGGCTTTCTGTCCCGATGGTGCAAGGTCAGCCTGGGATGCTGGGTGGAACCGTCCGGCCGTCGCAACCGCTACCGGCTCCGGCTGAGGTTCTACCTCTAGTTCTCCTCGTCCTCCTGGGCCCCGTAGGTCGGCTCCATCTCCTCCGGCTCCGCGGGAAGGCTGGCGTAGATCATCTCCTGGTACACCATCTCGCGTGCCCGGAGCTTGGCCATGTTCGCCAGCCCGATGTACTCCAGCGGCGGTTCCGATCCCCTGGTTGGTGTCAGCTGTTCGCTGAGGTCCCAGATTGCCTGCTGTATCTCCTCCCCCAAGGTCGAAAAGTGTGTCTCGGGGTCCGCTATCTGCGCGAAGCTCTCCGGGTCGTGATTCTTCATGGTTTCCATGGCGTGTCTGCCGTGCTCGTTCATTGACTACCTCTTCCGGTTCGGCCCACAAGGACTCCAGACTCATCTGGCCCTCAATGTGGTTCTTAGATTTCCTCGGTGCCATGTGCGCCGTCCCCCTCCGTTTGCCTCCACGCTAGCGAAGGCACCGGAGGATTAACAGCCGCACCTACTCTTGCGGTACCTGCAGGCTCTTCCGCTGCCGTGCGAGCTCACGCACCACGGTGGCCTCGCTGACCTCGATGGTCTTGGCGATGGCGCTGATCGTCCGCCTCTCACCACGCATCCGGTGCGCAGTGGCTGCCTTGTCCGGCGTCATTTTGGTCGGCCGTCCGCCGACTTGGCCGCGGGCTTTCGCCGCCGCAAGGCCGGCCTTGGTCCGTTCCCGCAGCCGGTTCCGCTCGTACTCGGCGATAGCGGAGAAAAAGTGGAACATCAGTAACCCCTGGGAATTGGTGGTGTCCAGCCAGGTCTCCGTCAGTGACCGGAGGCCAACTTGACGATCAGCCAGCGTCTTCACGATGCCGGCGAGGTCGGCCGTGTTTCTGCCGAGCCGGGATAAATCGTTGACCACCAGGATGTTCCCCGGCTGGAGGTGGTCCAGGCAGTCTTGCCACTGCGGCCGTTCCGCCGTCGCACCGGACGCGAAATCTGTCCAGATCCGGAAGCACCCGGCAGCGTTCAAAGCATCCAGCTGCAGGTCCACCGACTGTTCAGTAGTGCTTACTCGGACATAGCCAAGCAACGTCGTCACATCAGTTCCCCTCATTCATTCAAAAACCGTCGTCCACGGAGTTTTGACCAACACTGCCCCCGTAGATTTCGCAGTCGAGTTCTGACACAATCTAGCATCGTCGAAGCCGATTTTGAGTTGTCGTTTTCCGAAGTCGTCTGCACGGCCCGGTACATGTCAATCCCGACGCTTATCCGTCATCACGATGGGCCGGGATGGGGTGACGCGCATTCATCGGGTGGCCTTGACTCCCGGGTGGAGGCCTGATGCCACGCTGCCCATTCCCGCGGGTGGACAGATGGCCGGCCGAGAAGGTAGCCCTGTCCCCCGGCCATCCCGAGCCCGGTGACTGCAGCGAGCTCGGCCTGTGTTTCGATGCCTTCCGCGACGAGAGTGGCGCCGATCCGTCGTGCGAACTCCACCAAAGCTGCGCCGAGGGCCAGTTGGCCCTGGCTATCGGCGATCCCCGCGATAAGGCTGCGGTCCAGCTTGATGATGTCGGGCCGGACGTGGAGGACGTGGCGCATGGAGGCGAAGCCCGAACCGGCGTCGTCGACGGCAATGCGCAGCCCACGCTCCCGCAGCGGCGCCAGGGCAGCGACGAGGGGACCGTATTCCGGCACTTCGAGCCGTTCGGTCAGCTCCAGTACCATCCGGTCCAGGGACAGGGACGAACGCTCCAGTAGTCCGGGGAGTCCCGGGTTCAGGCAGGTGGCCGGGGAAATGTTCAGGGCCACGTAAATGAGCGGCGGCAGCTCCCGCGCGGCCTCCAGCGCTGTCGTCAGGGCGGCGAATTCGAGCTCTGCGGAGAGGCCAACGGCGGCGGCCTCCTGGAACCAGTACTCCGCGCCTGCGCCGTCATCGCTGACAAACCGCGACAACGCCTCCACTCCGATGAGGTGCCCGGCGCCCAGACTGTGGATGGGTTGGAAGGCAGTCAGCAGCAACTTCCCGTCGATGATCTCGCGGATCTGGTTTTGGCTGCGCAAAGCGGCTGCTTCCTGTGCGTTCTCCCGGGGGAGCAACCGGCTGGTCCCGTCGAAGCCACCAGGCTGTCCGTCAGCAGCCGGGACGATACCACCGGATACTTCCATCCAGACTGTGCTGCCGTCGCGGTGTCGGCAGCGCACGGTGAGCCCGTTCCACGAGGAACCTTCCCGGCCAAGGGAGATGGCCACGGCCCCACGTGCCCCGGCGAGATCGTCCGGGTCGATGATCACGCTGCAGGGCTCACCGATGAGTTCTGCAGGCAGATAACCAAGAAGATCCTCGCTGGTCTGGCTGGAGAACGTGAATTTCCACTGGTCATCGACCGCCCATATCCATTCATGGCTGGTGCTCAGCACCCTGTCCAATAACCGGGAAACATTCCCGGTACGGATTCTCTCCGAGCGGTGATTCCTGCGGAAACGCAGGGCCACGAGGCAGACCATGAGGATCGGCATCAGGACCAGCGAGCCTGCCACCACCCGGACGCCGAGGCGTTCCAGTACCTCTGCCGGATCCAGGATCACGACGGCGCCGGCGGCCAGCGCGAAGACCACCTGGACAGTCAGTACGCCGACTAAAATATCCCCAGCCCGCGGCGTATTCGATTCTCTCTCTGTCATACCTCAGCCCCCTGTCTGCTTGACTGAGCCTACCCGCCGGGTCCGCACGCAACATGTAGGGCACGGGGCGCCTCTGCAGGTCCGTGGACGACGGCGCCGCGCGAGCCAGGATGCTGGTGCCGTAGCGAAGGTGCCCAGAGCCTGCCATTTCATCCGAATCACGTGTGCCGGACTACCGTCTCGCCCGGGGGCCGAGAGCAGGCCGATGTTCTGCGCACCGGAAGCGGGCGTCGCAGAATCGTGCCGACCAGCCCCAGCGTCAGCAGGGCCTCGACGACCAGGGCCTGACCGGGGTGAACCCGTGCGAGGGATGGGTACCGCCGAGATGGTCGGTGAGGCCTAAGGTCAGGCGGAGAACGGCCGCAGCCAAACCTTCAAGAGGCCCCGCCATGCCGTGGCCCGGCACGTCTTCCACAGGCGCTAAGGCGAACTGCACCGGGCCTACTACCTCGAGGGACAGGAAAACCAGCTCGGCTGACCTGCGGAAACTTTCGGCACCCACACATGTAAAACGAACAAACGTTACCGTTCGCCGACAGGGGCCGGCTCAGCGCCAGTTACCGCGAGATTTCCCGCCCCAGACCCGGAATCCACCGTTATTCAGACAGTCCCCGTCCGCTGAGTCAACTCTGGACGGAATCCTCCCTGCGGTTGCTTTTGCGGGCAGTGCGGCGTCGACTCCTGCGGATGAGGAGGTAGAGGGCGCCCAGGGCGGTCAGGGCGGCCGCCGCGATGAGGTAGGGGTTGATGCCGGTGCCGGCGTCCTGCAGGATCTCGGGCAGCTGTCCTTGCTGGGCCCCGCTGGAGCTCAAGGCGGCGTCCTCGGCGACCGTGAAAGGCAGGTCCGCGCCTGTGGCGCTGACTTTGGTGGTCGGGTCGGTCAGGGTGATGCCGACCGTGTAGTTACCGGGTTGAAGCTTCCCGGCTAGGGTCAATACCGTTTACTTAGGTGGTTTGGGTATTCGTTTGAGCGGCCAGCCTGACATCTTGCGTTTGACTACGCGGGGGTTGCTTCGTTGTCGGCGTGGTGGCAGGAGGTCGTG
>NZ_JBVAYV010000034.1:0-43169 GCF_055412805.1 Pseudarthrobacter kochi | reverse complement strand
TCCCCCCACCCTTGTCTTCTCCCCCTCCCCCCCCCCTCTCCCGCGTGGCTTGTCCAGACCCCCCCCCCGCGTTGTGGTTAGCGCTTTTCGGCTTCGATGGCTGCCTTGGCAGTGGGGTCGGAGTCCTTGAGGAACTTCTCGATCCGCTCCGGCTCCTCGGCTTCGCCGATGGCCGCGGAGGCGCGGCCCAGCGAATACAGGGCGCGCAGGAAGCCACGGTTCGGTTCGTGTTCCCACGGGATGGGCCCGACGCCGCGCCAGCCGTTGCGGCGCAGCGAATCCAGGCCGCGGTGGTAGCCGACCCGGGAGTAGGCATACGAGTCGATGGTCCGGCCCTCGGTCCAGGCTTCCTCGGCCAGCACGGCCCAGAGCAGCGAGGACGTCGGGTGCTTTTCCACCAGGTCCAGGGCTTCCTGGCCGGCATCCAGCGCCGCGTAGACCTCGGTCTCGGCGGGCAGGAGCGTCGGCTCAGGACCCATCAGGTTCTTGCGGAAATCGTCCGACATGCCTAGAATGTCTTGCCGGTGGAGCCGAGCTGCTGGGCAGCCTCGACGACCCGGGCCGCAAGGCCGGCCTCGGCGGAGGCGCCCCAGACGCGGGGATCGTACAGCTTCTTGTTGCCGACCTCGCCGTCGACCTTCAGCACGCCGTCGTAGTTGCGGAACATGTGGTCCGCCACGGGCCGGGTGTAGGCGTACTGGGTGTCGGTGTCGATGTTCATCTTGATCACACCGTAGGAGACCGCGTCGGCGATTTCCTTCTCGGAGGAGCCGGAGCCGCCGTGGAAGACGAGGTCGAACGGGTTGGCCTTGCCGATCTTGGCGCCGACCTGCTGCTGGATGTCCTTGAGGATTTCGGGGCGGAGCTTGACGCCACCGGGCTTGTAGACGCCGTGCACGTTGCCGAAGGTCAGCGCCGTGATGTAGCGGCCGTTCTCGCCGGAGCCGAGGGCGTCGATCGTGGCCAGGGCGTCCTCGACCGTGGTGTACAGCTTGTCGTTGATGGCGTTCTCGACGCCGTCTTCCTCGCCGCCGACCGTGCCGATTTCGACCTCGAGGATCATCTTGGCGGCGGCGGTGCGCTCGAGCAGTTCGCGGGCGATCCGCAGGTTCTCCTGCAGGGTTTCGGCGGAGCCGTCCCACATGTGCGAGTTGAAGAGCGGGTTGCGGCCGGCCTTGACCTCGGCCTCGGAGGCTGCCAGCAGCGGCAGGACGAAGCCGTCCAGTTTGTCCTTCGGGCAGTGGTCCGTGTGCAGGGCGATGTTGACGCCGTAGTTCTTGGCCACCTCGCGGGCAAACGCGGCGAAGCCCAGGGAACCGGCCACCATGTCCTTGGTGGAGGCGCCCGACCAGTAGGCGGCACCGCCGGTGGAGACCTGGACGATGCCGTCGGACTCGGCCTCGGCGAAGCCGCGGAGGGCGGCGTTCAGGGTCTGGGAGGACGTGACGTTGACGGCCGGGAACGCGAAGCCGCCCGTCTTAGCGCGGTCGATCATCTCGGAGTAGATCTCTGGGGTTGCAATGGGCATGCTGACTCCTAAAGTGAATTTCGTCTGCGGGCTGGTTGACCCTGGAGTGAACCTCGTCGGCTAGGAACCATCCTAGCCATTCCTTCGCTGGGGGCAGTGGTTCCGGTCACTCGGGCCTGTAATAACTCACTGGACCCCCGGGAGCTGGTTGAACACGTGCCGTCGGATCCAGGCGTGCATCGCGATGGCCGCGGCCGAGGCGGCGTTAATGGAGCGGGTGGAGCCGAACTGCTCGATCGACAAGGTGTCCACCGCCGCCTGGTGGACCTCGGGGGACAGCCCCGGACCCTCCTGCCCAAACACCAGCACGCAGTCTTTGGGCAGTTCGTAGGTTTCCAGCGGGACGGAGTCCGGGAAGATGTCGATGCCGATGATGGCCAGCCCCTCCCCCTGCGCCCACGCCACGAAGTCGTCCACGGTCGGGTGGTGGCGGATGTGCTGGTAGCGGTCGGTGACCATGGCCCCGCGGCGGTTCCACCGGCGTCGTCCGATGATGTGCACTTCCTTGGCCAGGAAGGCGTTGGCGCTGCGCACGACGGTGCCGATGTTCATGTCGTGTTGCCAGTTTTCGATCGCGATGTGGAAGTTATGCCGCTTGGAGTCCAGGTCCGCCACGATCGACTCGTGCTTCCAGTAGCGGTATGTGTCCACCACATTGCGCCGGTCCCCGTCCGCGAGGAGGTCCGGGTCCCAGTGGTCGCCCGCCGGCAGTTCGCCTTCCCAGGGGCCGACGCCGACCTCCGCCTTGGGCTCCGCCTCGGCTGCCGCCTCCCCCTCCTGCGCGGTCACGGGAGGGATTTCGCTGGGTATCTCGGGTTCAGTCACGACTCAACATTAGACTGGGACTTGCATCGGCACATTATCGGCGGAGGACAGCATGGCGGAGCAGCAGGCAGACCACAGGGAAGACTCGGACCACGTGCTTTCATCAAAATCCGTGTACCGCAGCGGCCAGGAGATCGAGTGCTGGCTGACCGACATGGACGGCGTCCTGGTCCACGAAAACCAGCCCATCCCGGGTGCCGCTGAACTCATCCAGCGCTGGGTGGACACGTCCAAGCGCTTCCTCGTCCTGACCAACAACTCCATCTTCACGCCCCGTGACCTCGCCGCCCGGCTGAAGAGCTCCGGTCTGGAGATCCCCGAGGAGAACATCTGGACCTCCGCCCTGGCGACGGCCCAGTTCCTAAAGGACCAGGTGCGGGGCTCGGACTCCGGCAACCGCGCCTACACGATCGGGGAGGCGGGCCTCACGACGGCGCTGCACGAGGCCGGCTTTATCCTCACCGACCAGGACCCGGACTTTGTGGTGCTCGGCGAAACCCGGACCTACTCCTTTGAAGCCATCACCATGGCCATCCGGCTGATCCTGGGCGGGGCGCGGTTCATCGCCACCAACCCGGACGCCACCGGGCCTTCGAAGGACGGCCCGATGCCTGCCACCGGCGCCATCGCGGCGCTCATCACCAAGGCGACCGGCCGGGAACCGTACATTGTAGGCAAGCCGAACCCGATGATGTTCCGTTCGGCGATGAACCAGATCGACGCGCATTCGGAAACCACCGCCATGATCGGTGACCGGATGGACACTGACATCATCGCGGGCATGGAAGCGGGGCTGCACACCGTGCTGGTGCTCAGCGGCATCACCCATAAGGACGACATCGCCGCGTACCCGTTCCGGCCCAACCAGATCCTGAACTCCGTGGCAGACCTGAAGAACCAGATCTAGGACCTGCGTTAGAAGGCGGTCTTCCTGCCGCCGCCGGACGGCAACGGGAAGAGCTCGTCCTCCAGCTCCTCGATGATCGGTCGGTAGACGAACGGGTTCCAGCCCGGGCTGGCGTGCGCCGGCCGGGCGCCGTCGGTCCGCAAGGAATCAGAGGCCATGTTGTCCTTGAAGATCAGGGACCAGGAGTCCCTGGCTGCCGCGTAGTCCACGGTCCGGTCGCGGGGGTTGCCGATGAAGGCCATCCGCGTCCCTCCAAGCTTTCCCGCGAAGCGGGTTGCGTCGAAGTGGTAGATGTAAGCGGATTCGGACTGGATCAGTACGGTGGACGGCGCAATCGGCGAGAGCTGTTCCAGGGTCTGGTCCAGGACCTGTCCCCAGCTGCGCTCGTCCTTGTGCAGCACCCGCTCGCCGAGTTCGTAGCCGCCGCGCAGCACCGTGGGGAAGCGGAATCCGCTCTCGTAGAGCAGCACCACACCCTCAAACCAGCTCTGGTCCAGCACGTCGTACTTGGTGCACGGACTGGAATCGAGCAGGATGAGCGCCACCTCAAGGCCGTGAAGCTCCCGAAGCCGGGCGGCGACCTGGGTTGCCACCATGCCGCCGAAGCTGTGGCCGTAGAAGTACAACGTGGTCAGCTGATGGGCCCGCGCGTGCTCGACCACGGCGATCACGATCTCGTCGATGTCGAGGCCCACATTGGAATAACCGACGGCGGCGAGCTGGCCGCGCTTGTTCAGCGCCCCGCGCAGCGCGTTCAGGATCCACAGGGCCTCCTCCCAGCTCGTTTTGTAGCCGGGAAAGAGGAACCAGCTGGCGTGGGGGAAGTACTTCTCGGCAGTCTCATCCGGCACCGTGAGGATCTTGTGGACGCGGCGCTCGGCCTGCACGCGCCGGGTGAAGATCATGTCGGCGGCCAGCACCGAGGCGGAGCCCGCGCCGGCCAGGAAACCACGCCGGGAGAACCGTTTCAGTTCGGCGGCGTGCCGAAGCACACGGGCGGCGTCGCCGTCCCCGCCTACATCCTGAACTTCCGGCTCACGCGGCACATCTCTACCGTAGTCACCGGCGAACGCGGATCAGAAACGGCGCCGGATAACAGCTCAGCCACAGTCGATGGCCCTGCCTAGGCCGGTTCGGGTTCGCGGTCGGAGCCGGGGCCGGGGCGGGCGGCGTCGAGGCCGACTTTGCGGCGGCTGATTTCGAGACCGATTTCGTCATAGGTCGCCAGGAGCTGCGAGCGGGCCATGTCCGCCGGATTATCCAGCAGCCCGAACACGGAGTCGCTCGCGGCCAGCAATTCGTCATCGGAGAAGACGTTCAACGGCCGGGTCCCTGAGGAGTCAAGGGACGCGGTGAAGTCAGCCGAGAGATCCAGGGACGGCAGCGCGGTGACGGCACTTTCCAGAAACGGGTTCAGCTCGAGGGAAACCCCGGCCGAGCTGGGCAGGGCGCCGACGGTGTCGACCAGCCCCGCGGCGCCGTCGATCGCATTGAGGTCGTGGCGGAGGCCCGCAAGTGCCGCGGATTCCACGAAGGCGGCGCGGCCGAGGTTGACCCGGATGTGTGAGGTGATGCCCCTGCGGCGGACGCGCTGGATCAACTGCATCAGGGCGGGTCGGGAGTCCTGCGTCAGGCTCCCCCGGACATCGATCCGGAGGACATCTGAAGCGAGGTCCAGTTTGGCGTGGGCGTTCAACGAGGTGTCCATAGGTGCTCCAAAAAAGGGTGTCTATGGCCGACGGCTCAACCGCATTCAGCGTATAGGCCCCCCGGAGGTGCGCACAAGTCATATGGCGCTACCGGTTCAGCCGACCGCCCGCCGGCCCGGTTCCTCAAAGTGGGTACGGGATGCGGTGCCGCCCACGGACTGGACCAGCGAGGTGGCGATGTCCCGGAGCTTGACGTTGCCGTTGCTGGAGGCGTCGGTGAGGATCTTGACGGCCGCCTCCTGGTTGCAGCGGTTCTGTGCCATGACAATCCCGATGGCCATGTCGATCACGGTGCGGGATTCCAGCGTGGCCCGCAGATTGCTGGCACTGTCCGTATGCAGGGAGAAACGGACGGCCAGCCGCAGCGCCTGGGAGATTTCACGGGTGTAGCCGCGCGCCCGGGCGGCAACGTCGCCGTCGAACTTGCGCGGCACATCCGAGTAGAGGTTCAGCGCCGCCTGGGCATCACCCTGAAGATGGAAGGGCACAGAGAGCACGGAGCGCAGCCCGTGGGAAGCGACCGCACTGGCATAGTCCGGGCCCCAGCGGTCCTCATCGAACAAGTCCGGAACGTAGACCTCGCGTTCCTCCTGTGCCGCCGTCAGGCACGGGCCCTGCGAGAGCCGGTACTGGATTTCGTCGACTTCGCGGGCGGAGTCGCTGCTCCAGCCGATGGTCGCCGCCTTCCGGTCGCGCAGCAGCGTGATGCCGCACAGGGCGTCGTCGCCCGCACCGGCCACCTGGTGCGCGGAGAAACGCGCGAGCTCGTTGAGGAATTCCTCAAAATCGGCGCTGTCCAGGATGAGGTTCTGGATCTGGTCGACGGTGCTGAGGGGAACAGATCCGAGGATTTCTTTGGGAAGGAGCATGGCGCGTGGTCTCCGGAGGGGTGTGGTGGATATCTGAAGATGATAATTCACCGCCCAATCCACCGTCCACACGCGTCCGCTGAAGGAGGAACGTCCTAGCTGAGGCCGAGCTCGTCCTTGCCGAACGCGAAGAGGTAGGGAACACCGGCCTCAGCCTCGATCTTTTCCTTGGCGCCGGTGTCGCGGTCCACGATCACGGCGACGGCGACGACGTTGCCGCCGGCCCTGCGGACGCCCTCGACGGCGGTCAGCGCGGAGCCTCCGGTCGTGGAGGTGTCCTCCAGCACCAGCACCTTGCGGCCCTCGACGGAGGGGCCCTCAACCTGCCGGCCCATGCCGTAGGATTTCTGCGCCTTGCGGACCACGAAGGCGTCCACGGGTCGGCCGGCGTCGACGGCGGAATGCATCACGGCGGTGCCCACCGGGTCGGCTCCCATGGTGAGCCCGCCCGCGCACTCAAAGTCGATGCCGGCGTCGTCCAGCAGCGAGAGCATGACCTGTCCCACCAGCTTGGACGCCTCATGGTGCAGCGTGATCCGGCGCAGGTCGATGTAGTAGTCGGCCTCGGCGCCGCTCGAGAGGATGACTTTGCCGCGGACGACGGCCAGCTCCTTGATCAGTTCAAGAAGGCGGGCACGGGCGGCAGCGGTGTCAGCTGCGGGGGCACTGTTGGCAGTCATGGGACCCAGTTTAGTGGCTGGCCAGCGCCGGTTTCCCAGCCGTCCCGTTTGATGTCGGGCCGCCTCCCGGCTGCTCCCGGCACGCACGCCGGGTCTCTATCCTCTAGGAACCCTTGCCGGGCAGGAGTGCGATGGAACCATGACGGCAGGCACGGAACCCTCGACCCGCTGGCCCACCATTGCCAAAGATGTCGGCGGCCTCCGGGTCCGGCCGAACCTGGTGGACTATGACGCGGCGTGTGCCGCGTTCTCCTGGGACGAAGCCCGCCATCAACTGTCCGGACTGCCCGGGGGCCGCGGCGTCAACATCGCCTATGAAGCAGTGGACCGGCACGCCGCCGGGGGGCTCGCCGGGCACGAGGCGCTGCGGTTCGGTGGGCCGGGTCTGCAGCGCCGAAGTGCCGATTCCCTATTCCAAGCAGCTGGAACTGGCGGCCCTGCCGTCCGTCGGGCGGATTGTCGCCGCAGCCCGGGAGGCGGTCGGCGCGCGTGGCTGACTTCCTGATGCCCTCCCTCGGTGCTGACATGGAGCACGGCAAGATCGTCGAATGGCTGGTCAAACCCGGCGACTACGTGCGCCGCGGGGACCTCGTGGCGGTGGTGGATACCGACAAGACCGTCATGGATGTGGAGTCCTTCCAGGAGGGGGTGGTCGCCGAGCTTCTCGTGGACCTCGGCGAAACCGTGCCGGTGGGCACCCCGCTGGCCAGGATCACGCAGACCCCGGCCGAGGTCGGGGCCCCCCGCCATGAGGCACCGCCGCCCCGGGCCGGGGCCGCCGCCGTTGCTGTCGCCGCCGTTGCTGTCACTGCCAAGGAAGGTCCCCCGGTCGCCCCTCCCGTGCGGCACCTGGCACACCGGCTGGGGGTCGACACGGCCAGGATCCACGGCACCGGCAAGGGCGGCGCCATCACGAGGGCGGATGTGGAGCACGCCGTGGCGGCAAGGCCGTCCGCCGCCGGACGCGTGCGCTCCTCGCCCCCGGCCCGGAGGCTGGCCGCCGAACTCGGCGTCGAGCTTTCCGCCGTGAGCGGCACCGGACCGGAGGGTACCGTGAGCGTGGCGGACGTGCAGCGCGCCGCGGCCCTCCACCCGGCGGCGGGCACCCCGGAGCCGGCCCCGGAGGCAGGTCTCCCGGGGGCAGTGCCGGAAGCTCCGGCCGGAGTGCCGGCCACGGGGCCACCCGCCGGGCCAGCCGTTTCCCCTGAGAAACCCGCGGAAGCCCGCGAGCGCGTGGCCAGCCTGCGCCGCGCCATCGGGGCGCTGATGTCGCGCTCAAAGAGGACCATCCCGCACTACTACCTCAGCACCACCCTGGACCTGCGTGCCGCCGCCGGCTGGATGCAGTCCGTCAACGCACAGCGGCCCGTCGCGTCACGGCTGGTCCCCTCCGCGCTGCTGCTCAAGGCAGCGGCGCTCGCGGCCAAGGAGGTCCCGGAGGTGAACGGGTTCTACGACGACGGCGGGTACCGGCCCAGCGCGTCCGTGCACCTGGGTGTCGCCGTGGCCCTGCGCCAGGGCGGTCTCGTGGCCCCGGCGATCCACGACGCGGACACCCTGCCGGTTGACGTGCTGATGGAGCAGCTCCGGGACCTCGGGGTGGAGAGCGTCTTCGGCGTCATCTATCCCCCGCAGGTTGCGATGGTCGGCTTCGGCCGGGTGCTGGAGCAGCCGTGGGCGCAGAACGGGCTGCTCGGTGTCCGGCCCGCCGTCGTCGCCACTCTCTCCGCTGACCACCGGGTCAGCGACTGGCTGCGCGGCGGCCGCTACCTGGCGCGGATCGACGAGCTGCTGCAGAAGCCGGAAGACCTGTGAACCGGGTCATTAATGTGAAACGGGAGGAACCATGAACGAACAGGACGCCAGGGCGGCGGTAACGGGCCGATCAGGTGCCCCGAGGACTTGATGACGTCGTCGCCGCGTCCGACGAACCAGTAGTACCCGTCGGCGTCGCAGTCGGCGATCGGCAAGGTGGCACCGGATGTGGACCTCGCCGAGGTGGACGAGGACGCCCGGCTGCGGCAGGACCTCGAACTCGATTCGCTGGACTTCCTCCGGCTGGTCGAAACGATCGACACGGCCACCGGCGTCGACATCCCGGAGCGGGACTACCCGGAGGTGGCCACGGTCAAGGGGCTGATCGGCTACCTCGCGGCCCACGGCTGATCCTGCATCGACTGCTCCGTAGCCGCCCTTTTGGAGGCGCTAAAGGGCGGCTACGGAGCAGTCGATGGGAAGAAACGCGGCGGAATGGTCCGGTCCGGCCGCCCGGCCCCGGCTAGGGGTGCGGCCGGGGCCGGGCTTCGGCGCGCCGGGCGAACGCCGGCGCGTGCTCCGGCCGCGGCCCGAAGGCGACGAAGTGCGGGAGTACCCTGCCGGCGGCCGGGATGTGCCGGGCCAGGAACAGCAGCACGGCAGGCGCCCCGGCCCGCGTTCCGGTCATGATCGGCCCGAAGATCACGCGGTGCATCACCCGCTGCACGGCCTGGACCACGACCGTGGGCAACTGCCGCCGTCGTTGGACCCGGGCCAGCTCGGCGCGTGGCACCCGTCCGCGGAGCAGCGCGGGAGCAAGGCAGTCCGCGGCGGCCACGGCGTCCTGGATGGCAAGGTTGATCCCGACCCCGCCGGCCGGGGACATCGCGTGCGCGGCGTCGCCGATGCAGAGCAGTCCGTTGATGTGCCATTGGCGGAGCCGGTCCAGTCGCACGTCCAGCCAGTGCAGGTCCTCCAGCGACGCGATGGCGTCCACCCGGTCGGCGAGGTCGGGCCGGAGCGCCGCGATCCGGCGTCGGAAGCCCTCAACGCCCTCGGCCCGGATCCGGGTGTCCGTGCCTTTCGGCGCGAGGTACCCCATCTGGTAATAGTCGGTGCGGTTGAGCGCCACCAGGGCCTGACCCCGCCCGAACGCGGGGACGATGCCCGCCACGGCGCCCTGCTCGGAGGCATGGCGCGGCAGGCGGAACCACCAGGCGTCAAACGGCACGGGATACTCCTTCGGAGGCAGCCCGGCCGCACGCCGCAGGGTCGAATGGCGCCCGTCCGTGGCAACCACCAGGTCCGCCAGGAGTTCGCCGCCGGCCCCGTCGGCGGTCCGGTAGCGGATCCCCGTGACCCGGCCCCCGTTGCGGACCAGGGCGGTGGCTGCGTGGCCCATGCGCAGGCTGAAGGACGGTTCCTGGGCTGCGGCGCCGGCCAGGAAGTTGAGGAAGTTCCATTGCGGCATCATGGCGATGTAGTTGTAGGGCGGGGGCAGCGAATCGAAGTTGCCGATCGTCACGGGAGGGCCGTCCGGCACCGGGAAAACGACGCTGCTCAGCCGGCTTTGCGGCAGCCGGCGGAACTCCTCGCCCAGGCCCAGTTCGTCGATCAGCCGGATGGTGGAGGCGTGGACGGTGTCACCGCGGAAGTCCCGGAAGAAATCGGCGTGCTTCTCCAGAACCGTGACCTGCACGCCGGCCCGCGCCAGCAGCAGTCCCAGCATCATGCCCGCCGGCCCGCCGCCGACCACCACGCATCCCGTCGTCTCCATGGCCATACGCTACGCCTGCGCACGGTGCCGCGGGAGGGGCCTTCGCGGCGGCTTAGGTCCGGCGCGGCGCTTTCCGCCCGGCGCGGCGCTTTCGGCCCGGCGCGGCGCTTTCGGCCCGGCGCGGCGGGGATCCGGGTAGCGCCTGGCACTATGCGCCGCGGGGGCCGGTTTCCGCAGCGACAGTCCGGCGGACACAGTTGAGCCCGGTTGACACTGCTGGCTAGGCTTTGAGTCATGCGTGAACTCCAGGCGAAAATCATCGAAGAAATGGGCGTGCAGCCCCGGATCGACCCCGCCGGGGAGGTGCGCAAACGCGTCACATTCCTCAAGGAATACCTGACAGCGACCCACACCAAGGGGTTCGTCCTGGGCATCTCCGGCGGGCTGGATTCCTCGCTCGCGGGGCGGCTGGCGCAGTTGGCCGTCGAAGAACTGGCAGCCGAAGGGGTGGACGCAAACTTCGTCGCCGTCCGCCTGCCGTACGGCGTGCAGCACGACGAGGCAGACGCCCAGGCCGCCCTGGACTTCATCCAGGCCAAGACCGAGTGGACGTTCAACATCTCCGCGGCGGTCGACGGCTTCGAGGACGAATTCGAGAAGACCGTGGGCAACGGGATCTCCGACTTCCACAAGGGCAACACCAAAGCCCGCACGCGCATGATCGCGCAGTACGCCCTCGCCGGCGAGCACAACTACCTGGTGATAGGAACCGACCACGGTGCGGAATCAGTCACCGGCTTCTTCACGAAGTACGGCGACGGCGGCGCGGACATCCTGCCGCTGTTCGGGCTCAACAAGCGCCAGAACAGGGCGCTCCTCGCCGAACTCGGCGCCCCTGCCCGGATCTGGGAGAAGGTCCCCACCGCCGATCTCCTCGACGGCCAGCCCGGCCGCACCGACGAGGACGAACTGGGCCTCAGCTACGACACGATCGATGACTACCTTGAGGGCCGCGACATCCCCGTGGCCGCCGCCGAGCTGATCGAACAGAAATACCTCCGGACCCGGCACAAGCGCACGGTCCCGGTCACCATCTTCGACACCTGGTGGAAGTAGCCGGCGGGCGCTGACCTATTTAGCGCCCTGCAGCAGGGTGGAGATCCGGTGTGCCTCGTCCATGAGGAGGCGGCCCAGCATCTCCTGCCGCTCGGAGCGGAAGCGCGGCTCGATTCCGGTCAGCGACAGGGCCCAGGCGGGACGCCCCCGCTGGTCGAAGACTGCGGCCCCCATCCCCCAGCTGCCCTCCAGCACGAGCCCGGGATTGACCGAGTAGCCGGCCTGACGCGTCTTCGCCAGGTTCTCCCGGACCAGCGCCTCGGTATGTGCGGCCGCAAAATTGCCGGCGTGCGCTGTCCAGCCGGCCAGCAGCTCCTCCTGCTCCGCCTCCGGCAGGAATGCCAAGATGGCGGTCCCGGCGGAGGCGACCCCGATCGGGAAGCGGACGCCCTCGTGCAGCACAAAGGACCGCACCGGGAAACTCCCCTCCTCCCGGAGCAGGCAGACCGTCTCGGCGCCGCGCCGGATGGAGAAGAACGCGCTTTCGCCGGTCTCCTCGGCGAGCCGGCGGAGGCTGGGCCGGGCGATGTCCTCGAGCGGGAAGCGCGCCGAGGCCACAGAGCCCATCAGCAGGATCTCCGGACCCAGCACCCAGTTGCCGCTGACCGGGTCCTGGTCCAGCAGGCCCTCGGAGGCCAGCGAGGAGAGCAGCCGGTGCACGGTGGGGCGGGTGAGCCCGGATTCCCTGATGAGTTCAACGAGCGGGGAGCCTTCCGGTTTCCGCCCGACAATACGCAGCAGGGAGGCGACGCGGCTGACGACTTGTGCGCCCTGGACCGGTAATGAAGTCATTTCTTGCCTCGCAAATACGTAGGAACTGCCCAAACTATCCATATTGTGGACACTCCCCAGCGTACCGTCCACACTGTAAAAATGGCACTATTGAGGGCAAAATCGTCCATTGACAGCCCCCTTTTCGGCACCGTAGGCTCCAACAGCAGAGGAACAGTCCACAAAGTGGATTGCGTCAAGAGCTCAATGAGGAGATGCAATGTCAAAGCTGAAATCCGGAGCGGCCGCCGCGCTGCAGGACGTGCTGCGGGACGGCATGACGCTCGCCGTCGGAGGCTTTGGCCTCAGCGGCATCCCGGCCGACCTAATCGAGGCGGTGCGCGATTCCGGCGTCAAGGACCTCACCGTGGTGTCCAACAACATGGGGGTGGACGGCAAAGGTCTCGGCGTACTGATTGAAGCCGGCCAGGTCCGCAAGGTCATTGCCTCCTACGTGGGAGAGAACAAGCTCTTCGCCGAGCAGTACCTCGCCGGCAAGCTCGAGGTGGAGTTCACCCCGCAGGGCACCCTGGCCGAGCGCCTCCGCGCCGGCGGCGCCGGCATCCCGGCGTTCTACACGAAGACCGGCGTCGGCACCCTCGTCGCCGAAGGCAAGCCGCTCGCGGAGTTCGACGGCGAAACGTATGTCCAGGAGCGCGCCATCAAGGCCGACGTCGCCCTGGTCCACGCGCACACCGCCGACACCGACGGCAACCTGATCTACCGCTACACTGCCCAGAACTTCAACCCGGTGGTCGCCACCGCCGGCATCGTGACCGTGGCGGAGGCCGAGGTCATCGTCGAGCCGGGCAAACTGGACCCCCACCGCATCATCACCCCCGGCGTTTTCGTCCAGCGCCTCGTCCAGGCAAGCGGCCGGGTCAAGGACATCGAACAGCGCACGGTCCGCCCCCGCGCCGAAGCAGCCGAAGCGGCCGCCGCCGCCGCATCCATTCCGGCCTAAGCGCCGCCCCCTACTTTCTTCAGGAGAACCACCATGGCTTGGACCCGGAATGAAATGGCTGCCATCGCGGCCGAAGAACTCAACGACGGCGATTACGTCAACCTTGGCATCGGCATCCCCACGCTGGTCGCCAACAACCTGCGCGACGGCGTCCGCGTCGTCCTCCAGAGCGAGAACGGCCTGCTCGGCATGGGCCCGTTCCCTTATGAGGGCGAGGAGGACGCCGACCTCATCAACGCCGGCAAGCAGACCGTCACGGTCCTGCCCGGCGGCAGCATCTTCGACTCCGCCGCCTCCTTCGGCATGATCCGCGGCGGGCACGTCAAGGTCGCCATCCTCGGCGCCATGCAGGTGTCCGGTGACGGCGACCTCGCCAACTGGACCATCCCCGGCAAGATGGTCAAGGGAATGGGCGGCGCCATGGACCTCGTCGCCGGCACGCCCCGCGTCGTGGTGCTCACCGAACACAACGCCAAGGACGGCACCGCCAAGATCGTCAAAGAGTGCACGCTGCCCCTCACCGGCCTGAGCTGCGTTGACCGCATCATCAGCGACCTCGCGGTGTTCGACCTCGTGAAGGATGAACAAGAAACAGGCGGCGTCCGGCGGCTTACGCTGACCCGCCTCGCCCCGGGCGTCACTGTCGAGGACATCCGCCAAAAGACGGAAGCCGAATTCGATATCGCGCCCTCCCTCGACACAACCCCCACCCTTGAAGGAGCCACAGCATGAGCCTGCGCGAACAGTTCGGCAAAGATGTCCTGCTCACCGGCTGGGGCCACAGCCGGTTCGGCAAGCTCACGGACGAGACCCTCGAGTCCCTGATCGTCCAGGTCGCCACGGAGGCGATCGCCAACGCCGGGATCGAACCGGGCCAGATCGACGAGATCTACCTGGGCCAGTTCAACTCCGGCATGATGCCGCTGGCCTTCCCGTCCTCGCTCGCACTGCAGGTCTCGGAGCAGCTGGCCAACGTCCCGTCCACCCGGGTCGAGAACGCCTGCGCCTCCGGGTCGGCCGCATTCCAGCAGGGCACCAAATCGCTGCTGGCCGGCACCGCGAAAACCGTCCTGGTGGTCGGCGCCGAAAAGATGACCCAGGCCGGGGCCGACGTCGTCGGGGCCGCCCTGCTCGGAGCCGACTACGACATGGCCGGCAAGGCCTCCAGCACCGGCTTCACCGGGCTCTTCGCCGAGGTCGCAAAACACTACGAAAAGCGCTATGGCGCTGGTGCAGGGAATCTCTCGGATGTGCTGGGCACCATCGCCGCGAAGAACCACCGCAACGGCGTGGACAACCCCTACGCCCAGCTCCGCAAGGACCTCGGCGAGGAGTTCTGCCGGACCGTTTCGGACAAGAACCCGATGGTCGCCGACCCGCTGCGCCGCACCGACTGCTCACCCGTGTCCGACGGCGCCGCCGCCGTCGTGATCAGTGTCGCCCCCACCGGCGGGGCCACCGCCCCGGTCCGGCTCTCCGGGTTCGGCCACGCGAACGACTTCTTCCCGGCCGACCGCCGCGACCCCACCGCCTTCGCCGCCACTCGGGTGTCCTGGCAGCGCGCCCTGGGCATGGCCGGCGTCGGGCTGGAGGACCTGGACTTCGCCGAGGTGCACGACTGCTTCACCATCGCCGAGCTGCTGATGTACGAGGCCATGGGCCTGACCGAACCGGGCGAGGGCGCCCGCGCCATCGAGGAAGGCTGGGTCTTCAAGGACGGCAAGCTGCCCGTCAACGTCTCCGGCGGGCTCAAGGCCAAGGGCCACCCGGTCGGTGCCACCGGCGTCTCCCAGCACGTCATTGCCGCCATGCAGCTCACCGGCACCGCCGGCGGCATGCAGCTGGCCAATCCGCGCCGGGCCGCGGTGCAGAACATGGGCGGCGTCGGCATCGCCAACTACGTCAGCGTCCTCGAAGCGGTCTAAAAACCAACGCGGGGTCAGATACAGCCCGATGCCGGGCGTCGGAATCGGCCGTATCTGACCCCGCGGTGGCAGAGCTGCCTGCCCTCGGGAGCCTGGAACCTGCACTCAGGAGCTGCCAAGGGTCACACCTGTCTTTGGCGCCGCCGTTCCCATAGGATTTCAGAGGGCCAAATGCATTCCCGGCGACCGCCGGACCACAAGGAGGTGGCGGATGCCCACAGGACCACCCAGTGCATCAAGCAAGTTCCGGGCGCCCGAACCGGTTGGCCAGTGGGTCCACCGGACGAGACTGACGGAGATGCTGCACTCGGACCGGAAACGGCGGCTCGCGTTGATCCATGCCCCGGCCGGATTTGGCAAGTCAACCCTTGCCGCCCAATGGATGGAAATCCTCGCGGCCCAGGGCCTCGTCACCGTCTGGCTGTCCCTGGACCGCGATGACAACAACACCATCTGGTTCCTGTCCCATCTGCTTCAGGCAATCCGCAAGGCCCGTCCCGGACTTGACGAGGAACTGCAGCAATTGCTGGAGGAGCGGCCCGACGACGCTGAGCACTATGTGGTTCCCGCGCTCATCAACGCCATCGATGAGGGCGGCCAGGACATCGTCATAACCCTGGATGACTGGCACCTGGTCACGGAGCCCAGGACCAGGGCGGTCGTGGAACGGCTGCTGGAAGCCGGCGGCTCACATCTGTCCTTCATCATCACCAGCCGCAACCGGTCTGGCCTGCCACTGGGCCGGCTGATGGTGCGGGACCAGCTGATCGAAGTGGACGCCGTCGCCCTGAGGTTTGATGAAAACGAGTCCCAGGACTTCCTGGTCGGCATCAACCGGCTCGATCTGGATGCGGGAGACGTGGCCAGCCTCCACAAGACGACTGAGGGCTGGATCGCAGCGCTGCAACTGGTCTCCCTGTCCCTCAGGGACCACCGCGAGGCCTCAGACCTGATTGAACGACTCTCCGGCAGGCACGCGTCCATTGGTGAGTATCTCGCCGAAAACGTCCTCGACACCCTGGACCCCGAAACACTGGACTTCCTCCTGATGACCTCGGTTCCGGAACGCCTCTGCGCGGGGCTGGCGTCCGCGCTCTCAGGGGCGGAACTGGGCCAGGCCATGCTGGAGAAGATCCAGGCACAGGATCTTTTCCTGCAACCCCTTGACGAGGACGGGACGTGGTACCGCTATCACCACCTGTTTGAGGACTACCTGCGCCGCCGCCTGGAGCGCGACTACCCCGGCCGGACCAAGGAACTGAACCTGATCGCCGCCCGCTGGTATTCGGAAAACGGATTCCCCAGCGACGCGGTGGACCATGCCCTCGCCGCAGGGGACGTTGAACTCGCGGTGGAGATCGTCGAACTCCGCGCAATGTGGCTGGTGGAACACTCCAGCATGTCGACCCTGCTGGCACTCGTCGGCAAGATCCCGGCCGACCATGTGGCCGGGCAGGCCCGGCTCCAGACGGCAATAGCCTGGGCCCACACCCTGCTTCACCAATCCGGCGCGGCGCAGAGTGCCCTGGACCTGGCCGAAGCCGTGATGCCCGCCGATGCCACCCTGACCGACCATGACCGTTTTGAGTTGGGCGTCGAAGGGCTGGTGGTTCAAAACTGCATCGACATGTACGGCGACAGAGTAGATCATGTGGATGAACTGGACGGGAAGTGCTTCGCCCAGGCCGACCTTCTCCGGCCCTGGATCGTCTCGGTAGCAGCGAATGTGTCAACGTTCAAGAAGATCCACGACGGCGACTACAGCCTCGCCTTGGAACAACAGCGCTGGGCCGCAAAGTTCCACGGCCAGACCTCGGGCCCCTTCAGTGGCGTGTATGGACACTGTTTTGCCGGTCTTGCAGCCTACGCCCTGCTCGATCTGGACCGGGTGGACGAGCATTTCACTGCCGCTGTGGAACTCGGCCGGGGTAAGGCCGGACGATACTCGCATGCGGCCCGGCTGGCGGGAGCGATGATGGGCCAGCTCCTCTATGAACGCGGCGAACTCGATAAGGCCGAGAAGTTGCTGGAGGAAACCCGCGAGCTGGGTTCCGAAGGCGGGGTGGTGGACTTCATGGTGTCCACATACGCCACGCTGGCAAGAATAAAGGCACTCCGGGGGGACACGCCACGGGCCCGGGAAATACTCGACGAAGGCGATCTGGTGGCCGACAGCCTCGGCCTGGACCGGCTCAAACTGGTCATGAACCTGGAACGCGTGCAGTTGGGAATCGGCCCCCGGACCACTCACGAAGAACCGAGCGGTGACTTCCTGGGCGCGGCAGCGGCCCAGGAAGCGGGGCCCACAACCGGACCGCGGCTGGAAGGGCTGGCCGAAGCCAAGCACCAGATCCAACTGACCATGCAGCTGCGGTACGCCATGGCTGACGCCGGGCGCGAGGGACCGGCATCTCCCCGGCAACTGGCCACCGTGGAAGGTGCCCGCCGCTTGCTGTCGCGGGCAGCAGCCTATTTGGGGCCGAGGGCAGAGCTGAATGCCCTGATCCTGCTGGCGGTCGCGCTTGAACGGGCAGGCAACCGCGAGGAAGCCGAAACGGCGCTCTGGCCGGCTCTGGACACGTGTTCCCGGCTGGGCCTGGTCCGACCCGTGCTCGATGGCGGCGCAGGCTGCCTGGATCTGGTGCGCGCCATCTCAGCCAGGCTGCGACGGGAACCCGCCCCGGAGGTGGGGAGCCACGAGTTACCTCGATTCCTCAGCGTCCTCATCCGGCTGGATTCCCAGGCCAGGACGAACCGGGATGCCCGGTGGTCTGCAGACACGGTTTCCACCCCGACGGGCGAGGGCAGCACCGTTCCGGAACCGGGCTTGTCGCAGCGCGAACAGATGATCCTGCGCCTTGTCGAGAAGGAACGGTCCAACCGCGAAATCGCCCAGGAGCTGCATCTGGGCATCGACACCGTCAAGTGGTATCTCAAGAGCCTGTTCAACACTCTGGGCGTCAGTGACCGAAGGGCCTGTGTCGTAGAGGCCCGGCGCCGGCACCTGCTCCCGCCCAAGTAACCAGAGCTCAGTCACCCCAGGGTTTCCAGTCTGGCCAGCACGCCCTCGGGCGAAGCGGCGCTGGGGATGTCGGCCAGGTAGAAGTCCCCGGCCGGGAGTTCCACGTCCGACTCCAGCCAGAACCCTGCAGGAATATAGGCGCCAACCGCGGCGTCCCCGTGCAGACGCGCCTGATCGTCGTCGAGCTGCCCCAACGTCCAACGGTAGTTGCCGGCCAGATTGGCAATCGGAGTGTAGGCCTCCAGCGGAACGTGCACGCCGCGGGACGCGCCTGCAGGCGTTCGGTTGTCCAGCAGGAGTCCCGCGACGGGCAGCGCCGCGAACGCCCGGAGCCAGTCACTGACATACATGGAGGCATTCTCGGCGTTGTCGGCGTCGAGGCCGCTGGTGTCATCCGCGCCCGAGAAGTGGTGCGTTCCGGTGAGCCACATCATCGGCGACGGGATGCGCAGCACCACTGGCTGGCGGGCTGTCTTGACGAACACGGTAACGAAGTCCAGCACCGCCCGATTGAGGTCGTCGTCGCCCAGCAACGTCCTCAGCGCGAAACCTGTCCGGGATCTGGCCGCCATGCCGGTCTCAAGCCTGGTGTTGCCGGCGGTCAAGTGACCGTAGAGCCGGCCCAGGTCCAGGAGCGCGACGTCCGGCCGGAGGAGCCCCTGTGCTTGGGCGAAGAATGCCGCGTAGGCGGTGGCGTTGTCCCAGGGAACGGGCCGGCCACGAAGAATCACGGAAGCTGCGTACTCGTGGTGGTCGAACACCACGGCTTTCGGCCGCCCCGACGGAGGGGAAGCAACAACGTTGGCGAGGGTGGTGGCAGTGGAAGTGGTCATGACGTCTTTCTCCATACTGTGGCTGATAAAAGCCTTCAGCGCCGCACCGTCCTGGCTGGGGAGGATGCGGCGCTGAAGGGTTCCTGAGTTGCTGCGTCCCGGGTCGGGACGTGCCGTTACGGGCTAGGACTTGCGGTGGACAACTTCCCCGTGCTTGAGTTCGAGCTCGCGGATTCGGTCCTCCAGTGCGCTGATCTTGACTTCCCGGCGGTCCGGAAGCATGATCAGCGGCAGCTTGTCGATGGTCGCCTTGACCCGTTCCGGTCCGTTGTTGGTGAAGTGGGTGGCGGTGAGCTCCTCCGTGTCGTCGCCCCAGGACCCGTAGTAGAGCAGGTCCTTCGGGGGCTCGGATTTCACGTAGCCTTCGAGGAATTCCTTGTACGGCTTGCCGCGGGCGATCCGGGCCTGCCGTGAGTCGTGGCGCAACTGGGTGGTGGCCTCCTGGTTCACCACGAAGGTTTCAGGATCCCAGACGACGCCGTAAATGCTGGTGGCGACCTTCGGTGAGATGCGGCCGAGTTCCAGATCCTTGGCCACCGCTTCCGGATCACGTTCCAGAACGTCGCCATACCCCCCGCCGGAGCCCTGGGCGATCATGTACATCTCGCCATCCTTGGCGACGTCGAACTGCAGGCCCATATGGGAAGTGGTGTACTTACCGCCTTCGTAGGGCTGCTCGTTCATGATCCGTTCCATGGACAGATCGAATTTGCTGGAGTCCTTGCGGATCACGTCGTAGATGTTGATGCCCTTGACCATGGCCAGCGGCGTCGTGCTGCAGCCGTAGCCGCCGAACATGCCCGTGACGGACGAGAACTTGGATCCCGAGGTAACAGTCATGAAGCCCCACATCGGCGTCCCCTCGGCGGCAACGATCATCTCGTAGCCCATGCCGCCGCTGTTCTTGCCGAAGCCCTGGTTGTCGCGGACGATCCGCTTGCTGACCAGCTGCATGAAAGGAACTTCCTCCTCCATGACTTCCTGTTCAGCGGTGTCAGCCATGGCACAGAACAACGGTGAGACGGCGTCTTCACCGTCACGGAATGCCTTGGCGCCACCGCCCATGCCGTTGAGGTCGGCACACAGGTTTCCTACCTGGTCGCCGTGCTGGGTCAGGCCTCCCCACAGGAACGTGTTGATCTGGTTGAACCACGGAGCGAGGACGTTGGAGAACTTCTCCGGGTTGGAGAACTGCATCTTGGCGAAGGCTGTCTGCAGGGCAGAGAATCCCCGGAACGATGCCTGCAGCGACTGCCCCATCGGAGCGTCGTAACCAGCGTCGGCCCACGTGTGTTCATCGGAGATGATGTCGATGGGCGACATCGCCGAGGTACAGCGGGGCAGGTCGGGCCACCAGAACGCCAGGATCGCCTGCATCATCATCGACTTGACCGAGCACAGCGGGGAGTTGATGGCCCGGTTGAGGATTTCGGGACCCGTGCCCCTCAGGTCCACCGTCATTTTGTCACCCTTGACCGTCACCTTGCAGGCGAACTTGATCAGGATGTTCTCCTTGAGCGTGGAGTCCATGAACTGGTTGAAGGACACGGTGCCGTCCGGCAGTTCACTGATGCGGCGCTTGACTTCCTGCTCGACGTCTTCAACGGTGACGCGCAGGGCAGCGACGAAGGTCTCGACCCCCACTTCGTCGATGATGCTGTCGACGCGTTCCTGGATGCGCTGAACGGCACCGATCTTGACCTTGAGGTCAGCCAGCTGCAGCTTGGGGTCGCGAACTGAGTGCTGCAGGAACGTCAGCAGGTCCCGGCGCAGATCGCCCTTCTCAACGATCTTGAACGGGGACATCCGGAGTCCGTCGTCAAACGGTGTCTCGGAGCCCGAGGGCATTCCGCCGGGCTCGCAGGCCCCGTTTTCGCCTTCGTGAATGGTCGCGGCGACCCAGGCGATGATCTTTCCCTCGCGGAAAATCGGCATGATCATGGACTGGTCCGTGTTGTGGACGTTTCCGTACCGGGCATCATTGTGGATGAACCCATCGCCGGGGTTGATCCCTACCGTCGGTTCGTCCTTCCAGTACTTCATGATGTAGCGGATCGGGTGATGCAGGATCGCCGAGAACGCGATCACGCCGTGGCAGGACAGGTAAGTGACGTCCCCTTCGGCGGTGTAGATCGCCGTCGTCAGGTCCCCCCATTTGGCACCGGGAGCGGCACCCATGGCCTCGCACATTTCGTAGCCCTCATCCAGGGCGCCGGCGAGGCGCTTGCGGATGCGGTCCACCTTGATCGGGTCCACGCCCTTGGAGATGCACTCGTCCTCGTAGGCGGAGCGGGACGTGATCTGGTGGCTGCGCATGATGGCCGGGTCGGGGCCGAGGAACAGGGTTGTTTCATCCATGAACTGGTCCACCCACTGCTGCTCCTGGGCAGTCAGCGGCTGGGACGCGTCTCCGGCGGTGTCGCCGGCCGTGCTGTTTTCATTTGCTGTAAGCGTCATTGCTGTCGAGCTCCTTCAATGGGATGAGCTGGAAGGTCTGGTTGTGGATCCGTGCGGCACGGGATCAGTCTTTGAGGAACCACACGGCTCCCTGGGAGGTCGGTTCCAGGCGCCATCCGGGTTCAACCAGATACGTGGTGTTTTCCGTGGTGACGATGGCCGGGCCGTGGATAACGTGCTGGTGGTGGAGGGCCTCGGCGTCGTACACCGGGGTGTCGACGGCTCCGTCGATCTTCACGAAGTGGACCTGCCGGGTTCCGACCGGGCTGGGCATGGTCCTGTCATGTCCGGTGTCGATCGAATCAAACTTGACCACATCCCCGTCCACATAGGACGACACCCGCACGGTCTGGGCCCGGATGCCGGCCTCGGGGGCCTGGCTGCCGGCGCCGTAGCGCTTGCCATAGATGTCCGAGAACGTCCGGATCAGGTGCAGCACGTCGGCGACGCCGTTCACACGGTTGATGTCGAAAACGACGGCCGTGGTCACCAGCTGGTTGCCGTAGCGCATGTCCATTTCGAGGCTGTAGCGGATGTCGGCGGCGGCGTAGCCCTGGCGGATCAGGTCTTCCTTGCCCTTGGCTTCCAGCTCCTGGATGACGTTGTTCAGCTCGTCGTAGCTTTGGTAAAGGCTGCGGTCTGTGGGGTTGTAAAGCACCACGTGGGAGCCACGCTCATGGATGTGGAGGGGTTTCATGTTGCCGGCGCCACAGGCCGAGAAGACCGAGGAAAACGGCGGGGCGAGGATCCTGCGGATGCCGGCGTGATCGGCAATGCCGCAGGCGTGCAGGGGTCCGTTGCCGCCATAGGCCAGCATGGTGAAGTCTTCCGGAAGGTATCCCCGGACCCGCAGCTCCTTTGCCATTCCGATCGCCATCTGCTCGTCGACCGCATTCTTGATGATCTTGGCGACCTGGATGGTGTCCATGTTCAGGTCGTCAGCGAGAACCTCGTCGATGGCGTAGGCGGAGCGCTTTTTGTTCAGCTTGATGTAGCCGTTGGCGTAGTTGTCCGGATCCAGGTACCCCAGGACCAGGTCGGCGTCCGTGACTGTGGGGCGGAGGCCGCCGCGGTCGTAACAGGCGGGGCCCGGATCCGAGCCTGCTGATTCCGGCCCGATCTGAACGGCGTGGTGGATGCGGTCATAGCTGGCAATCGAACCGCCTCCCGCGCCCAGCGTCAGCAGGTGGATCATGGGAACCGATACCAGCCAGCGGCCGATGGTCGGCTGGAAGTCGTAGTGCTTGACGCCGCCTTCCGGGACCAGTCCGATGTCGAAGGACGTACCGCCCATATCCGTCGAGATCACATTTCCCAAGCCGGTGCTGTCAGCCAGGTGCTGGGCAGCGCCGACGCCGGCGATGGGGCCGGAGTGGATGGTCTGCAGGGCATCCGTCGAGTTGGACTGCGCCATACCGCCCGAGTTGTGGATCACCAGCATGGGCTTGTCGTAACCGGACGTACGCAGGTTGTTGGACAGCTGCCCCAGCGCGTGGAACATGATCTCGTGCAGGAACGCGTCCACGATGGTCGACGTCGCACGGACGTACTCGCCTTTTCGGCCCGACACCTGGCTTCCCAGCAGGACGGGGATGGCACCGAGCTCGTGGGCCGGGTACTCGTCCAGGATGATCTCCAGGATCTGCTGCTCATGGACCGGGTTCTCGGTCGAGTTGACCAGGGAGACCACGATCGCTTCCGCTCCGGCGTCCACGAGTTCGCGCACCTGGGTGCGGACATCGTCTTCCATCAGCGAAACGACCACCTTGCCGGCCGAGTTGATCCGCTCCTTCACCGACCGGATCAGGGCGCGGGGCACAAGCGGGTCCGGGCGGGTGGCATCGGGCATGTTCTGCTGCTTGGAAGGGTCCAGTCCTTCGCCGTAGCCACGGCCGCGGGAGAGCGGGATGGTGTCCTCGAAGCCATGGGTGACCAGCGCCCCCACACGTGGGCCTTTGCCTTCGATCAGGGCGTTGGTGCCAAGGGTGGTGGCATAGCGGACGGAGTCGACTTCCTTCAGGACGAGGTCCCGGTCCAGGCCGGCGCGTGAGCAGGCGAGGTCGAGTGCTTCATTAAAGCCCTGGGCCAGGTTGTGGTGCGTTGTGAGCGCCTTTGCTTCAACGTACTGGTCTTCCCAGGCAAAAAAACAGTCGGTAAATGTGCCGCCGATGTCGACGGAGATTCGTTTCATGACCAGTGGTCTCCTTTATTCCAAGTACTAGCTGAACGAATGGGGGGAATGGTTGTGGGTGTTGTATGAGCCGAGGACCGGGGTGAAATCTGCGACCGCTTCTTCGCCGGGTCCGTAGTTGATGACGGTCTCAGGCTTGGTGCCCCGCTTGATCCATGTTTCGCGGAGCGAGTCGATGTCCCACAGCATGTCCACCGTGGGCGGGTGTCCCGGCGGTACATACTCTGTTTCCAGCTGCGTTCCGCAACCCGGGCAGTAGAACTCGAGAATCCTGCAGAATGTGGGGTCCGGAGCGAACGTGAATTCGTACTTCTCCGGGTCCAGGATCGACTGGTGGATTTCAGTGGGGTCCCGGTCGTAGACCAGTGTCCCCTCCTTGTAGTTGCCTCTGGCCTCGCCGAGGTCCTGGTTACAGACCTTGCAGTTCCACCGCTCGGTGTCGAGATCGATGATCAGATATTCCGTCATTGGAATTCGCATAGCGTGTCTCACCTGTTTTCTTGCTGGTAGTTTGGGGTCACTTCTGGAGGGTGTCTGTGAGCATGAGGTCACCGGAGACCGTCACGTCGAAGACCCAGCCATGCGGCACACGGGCCGTGAAGTAGGGGCCTTCGACGATTGCGGGGCCCGGCGCCGAAGCCCCGGCCGTCTGGCCGTCCAGCTCGAAGACCTGAACTTCGTCCACCTTGTCCACGGCGGAGCGGACCTTTCGGGTGGAGGCGGCGACGGCGGGCGTCTTCGCCACTGCTTCGGCCCGCCTGATGGATGCGTGCGGCAGTTCGTACCGGGCGGTCAGGGTCAGCATGGTGTTGTGTCCGCTGGCGCCGGGCTGCGGATCGGAAGCCAAATACGGCACCTCGGACACCAGCTGGCCTTCGGCGTCTTCGAGCACCACGTTCCATTCGAGCCGGCATTCGTCAATTTCGTGGCCCTCCTGGAACATGTCCCGGGTCGCCCGGGCCAGCAGCATCGTCTGGGTTTCGCCGAAGTTTTCCGCGTCCATTCCCGCGACATTCGCCTCATAGGTCTGCGCAATGTCGGAAAAGCCGATTCCGAAGGCGGAGAAGACCGCGGCCATCTTGGGCACCAGGACACGGCGGACGCCGGCGATCCGAGCGGCACCACAGGCACTCATCGGTCCGGCACCTCCGAACGCAGCAACTGTTGTGGCGTCCGCAGCCTCGACGTCGGGGGCAAAGGACTGCGACATACGTTCGAAGTAGGCGGCCTCCATCCGGATCAGGGCGTCATTCAGGGTGATCCCCAAAGGTTCTGCGATGACTTCGGTGATGACTGCGCGGGAGCGTTCCGCGTCAAGACTGAAACCTCCATCGAGGTAGGTGTCCGGATCGAGGACGCCGAGCAGCAGATTTACGTCCGTGATAGTGGCCTGCTTGCCCCCAAAACCAAAACAAGCTGGACCCGGTGCAGCTCCGACGCTCTCGGGGCCGACGGTAATGACGCCGTGGCGAAGGGCAATGATGGAACTGCCCCCCACGCCGCTGGAATGGACGTTGCTCATCTCGAATGACACCGGGACTCCCTGGATGGCGCCCCTGCGGTCCGTCGAGATGGTCGAGTTCTTGACCGAGCCGACGTCGGTGGTGGTGCCGCCGACGTCGATCATCAGAACGTGCGCGAGTCCATACGCCTCCGAGAGGGCCTTGGTTCCTTCCAGCCCGCCGCGCGGACCGGAAGAGTAGGTCTTCAACGCGACGGACTTGGCCACCCGTGACGAGGCACCGTCGTTGCGGTAGATGAGGAGCGGGTTCTTGACCTTATGGTCCCGCAGCCGGTGCTCGGTGCTGTAGAGGAACCGCTCCATGGTGGGATGCAGGAAGGAGTTGATGATTCCGGACCACACCCGGCGGGCCTGGACGGTGTCGGGCGTGAACTCCCAGGAGAACAACATGGGTACCGAGCCCAGCAGGTGCCGGGGGAACTTCCGGAGCAGAACGCCTTTGACGGCCTTCTCCTTGTTGCGGTCGGCCATGGCGATGACCAGCCGCGCGGCGCCGTCGGTCGTCAGCCGGTTGACGTGCTTCACAATTTCCTGGGCGAGCTCTTCCACGTCCTGTTCGGCGTGGATGACTGCCACCCGCGTCCCGACGAGGTCTTCAAACAGCTCAGCTGCCGCCCCGCCCTTACGGAGCTCGCCGGCCAGCGTGGGGCTGTCTGTGAGGATGCCAATCCGGGGACCCTTGCGCTCCACGAGGGCATTTGTTCCCTGGGTGGTGGAGTACCGAATGTGACGGGTTGAGTGCAGAAGCCCGGGGAGATCCTCTTCGCCGAAGATTTCCTTGGAAGCTTTGGCCATGCCGTCGAAGAGACACTGGGAGAGGTCAAAGGGCGTCGTGAGAGTCTTCGTGAACGAAAAATTCTCACCGTCCCAGACGCAGATATCGGTCAGCGTCCCACCGTTGTCGATGTTAATGAGCCGTTCCATTGATACTCCTTTGTATGTTGAGGCGCGGTGACACCAGCGGCGAATTCCTCAACTTGCGACTGTGATCCAAGCCACATTGAGGACTGATCTCAGTGTGGCTCAGCAGCCGGAGTGGCCCGCAACCACCTGACCGGGTGGACTATTCGGGGCCGGGGCGACTACCCGGGTGGGTGGCGGACCTGGGGCATAAAGCAACGCGGGGTCAGATACGGCCCATGCCGGGCGTCGGAATGGGCCGTATCTGACCCCGCGTTGGGGTGGTGTTGGGGTCAGGCGTAGTTGTAGAAGCCGCGGCCGGTCTTGACTCCCAGCCAGCCCCTCGCGATGTATTCCTCCAGCATGGGAGCCGATTTGTTCTCAATCCCGGCCAGCTCGCAGTAGTGGTTCTCGATGTCCAGGACCACATCCAGGCCCACCTTGTCCATGAACCGGAATGGAGTGGTTTCGGATTTGAAGAGGTCGGCGAACAGGGCGTCCACGTCCTGCGGCTCCGCGACGCCCTCGGCCACGACCAGGAGCGGTTCGCGCTTGATGGCCGCCCAGATCCTGTTGAGGATGAAGCCGGTACTCTGCTTGCGCACCCGGTGCGGGACCAGCGCGTACTTGGGCAGTTCGGCCATGAGCAGCTCGATGATCCGCGGATCGGTGTGGCCGCTGGACATCAGCTCGACCGATCGCACGTCCGGCGGCATGTAGAAGTGCATGTTCAGGACCCGCTCCGGGCTGCTGACTCCGCCGATGAACTCGGAGGAAGAAAATGACGAGGAATTGCTGGCGAGGACGGCGTCCGGGGCGGCCAACTGGTCAAGGTCCTCAAAGATCGCCTGCTTCAGGCCAAGCTTCTCAAGGACCGCCTCGACCACCAGCCACGAATCCCGGAGCGCCTCGGCGAGATTGTCCCTCGCCGCGAGCCGGACCGCCGGGCTGCCGCCAAGCTCCTCCACGGCGCGATGGCGCTGCGTGGCGATGTATTCGATCGCGGCGGTGGCCACGGCAAGGTCTGTGTCGTGGACACGCACCTCAGCACCTTGGAGCGAAAGCATCAAGGCGATGCGCCGGCCCAGGGTTCCGCCGCCGATGACGGCCATGGGCCGGTCCGTGATGTTGGCGGGGAGCGTGTAGGCCATGTCAGTTCCTTGCGGGAGGCTGCCGACGATGCAGCGGCCAGGCTGATGCGTATGTGCTGGCGCCCTTTGCGATCAGCACTTTGCGATCAGTACTTTGCGATCTATACAAGGGCAGGGACGGCGGCAAGCACAAGGACCGGCCGGGAGGACTAAACTCGGTCCAAGCCTGCCCACCCCCATGCGAGGAGCCTTCATGCGCGCCACCATCATCCACGCCCCCGGTGACATCCGGGTCGAAGACCGTGACTACCCCACCGTCCAGCTTCCCACCGACGCCGTAGTGAAAGTCACCGCGTCCTGTGTCTGCGGCTCCGACCTGTGGCCCTACCGGGGCGTGCGGCCAACCCGCCGGCCCACCGCGATCGGGCACGAGTTCATCGGTACCGTGGAGAGCGTCGGCTCCGGGATTACCAGCCTCGTCGTCGGCGACCTCGTGATCGCACCGTTTGTGATCAGCTGCGGGGCCTGCCCCCAGTGCCTCAACGGTGTCACCGTGGCCTGTGACCATCTCGCCGGCTGGGGCGGCAAGGACGACACCGGTCACGCGATCGACGGCGGCCAGAGCCAGGCGGTCCGCGTCCCGCTGGCCGACTCCACCCTGGTCAAGGTTCCCGGAATCACCGAGCCCGACGATGCCCTCCGGAAGAGCCTGCTCACACTGTCCGATGTGATGGCCACCGGCCACCACGCGGCCCTCGCCGCGAAGGCCGGCCCGGGCCGGACCGTCGTGGTGGTGGGCGACGGCGCCGTCGGACTCTGCGGGGTGCTGGCCGCCAAACGGCTCGGGGCGGAACGGATCATCGCAATGTCCCGCCACGCCGACCGGCAGGCGATCGCCCGGGAATTCGGCGCCACCGACATCGTGGAAGAGCGCGGGGACGACGGCGTCGCCAAAGTCCGCGAGCTCCTCGGCGGGGTACTGGCCGATTCCGTGCTGGAGTGCGTCGGGACCAAGGAATCCATGGACCAGGCGCTGCACAGCACACGCCCGGGCGGCGCGCTGGGCTTTGTCGGCGTCCCCACCGGCGGCAGCGAGGTCCCGCTGCGCTACCTCTTCGACACGAACATTTCCATCGGCGGCGGCATGGCCCCGGCCCGGACCTACATCCCGGAGCTGCTGGCGGACGTCCTCGACGGCACCATCAATCCGGGCCGGGTTTTCGACGTTGTGATGCCGCTGGAGGAAGCCGCGGAGGCCTACCGCGCCATGGACGAACGGCGTGCCATCAAGGTCCTGCTGACCCCCTGACGGCACGCCCGACGGCGGCGGGCAGGGAAATTGCCGGGTCTCATGTACTGGCTCTTGTTCCGGCTCTTGTCCTGCTAAGGCGCTGGGTCTAGCGTGAAGCGCATCAGCATCCGCCGCCGTCGAGGAGCCGTCATGGCCAGGTTCGTGCAGATCATTGAATTCCAGACCTCCCGCATCGAGGAAATTGAGGCCCGGGGCCGGCCGTCCCGGACGGAGGGAAGCACAGCGCCCACCTTCCGCCGGATCCTGGCCACCGCGGACCGCGACCGCCCCGGTACCTATCTCACCATTGTCGAGTTCGAGTCCTACGACTCGGCGATGGAGAACTCCGCCCGGCCCGAGACCTCCGACTTCGCCGCACGGATGGCGGCCCTCTGCGACGGGCCGCCGGTGTTCCGCAACCTGGACGTGATGTGGGAGGACACCGGTGCTCCAGCGGACCTTCCGTAGGGCACTGGCCATGGACTCTGCAGCTGATGAACCGTCCCCGCAGACCGTGGACCCGCTCGTGCTGGACCTCGGCGGGACAGGCGCGGTTCCCCTGCGGCTCGTGGGGGCAAGGCCCTCAACCTCGGCACGCTCGTCGCGGCCGGGTTGCCGGTGCCGCGCGGGTTCTGCCTGACCACCGTCGCCTACGAACTGGCGGCACCGCCCGGACTTGGCGCCCTCGCTGCCGAACTCGACGCGATCAGCTCCGCGACAGGGCTGCCAGCGACAGGGCTGCCAGCGGCCGGCGTGGACGCCGCGGCCCTGGGCACGGTTGCCGGGCGGACCAGGGCGACCGGGCGGTGGCGTACCGGTCCGCCAACGGGATCAGCAACCGCGACGTCCGGCTCGCCGTCGTCATCCAGGCCATGGTCGACGCCGCCACGGCAGGGGTGCTGTTCACCGCAAACCCCGTCACCGGCACCCGGACGGAGACGGTCATCAACGCGAGCCCGGGCTCGGGGCAGGCCGTGGTCTCGGGAGCCGTCAACCCGGACCAGTTCGTGCTGGAGACAGCGTCCGCCAGCTGCAGGAGCTCACGGCGCCGGGCGACGGTGTCCAGCGTCTTTTCGGGGCGCCGCAGGACATCGAATGGGCGATCGACGCCGGCGGCAAGGTCTGGCTCACCCAGTCGCGCCCGATCACCACGCTGTATCCGTTGCCCGAACCCGCGCCCGAGGACGCCGCGGCCGGCGCCGGCTGTACGACGTTGAACTGCGACGACGGCGTATCCCCCGGCTGCTGCTGTCCGACGGCACCGACGTCGAGGCTGCCATGATGGCGAAGTCGCCGGCGTCCGGTGCCGTGACCGGGACACCGGCGTCGGCGGGCACCGCCACCGGTCGGGTCAGGGTGATCCTGGACCCGGTCGGCGCCCATCTGGAACCCGGCGACATCCTCGTGGCCCCGTCGACGGACCCCGACTGGACCCCGCTGTTCCTGACGGCCGGCGCACTCGTCATGGAAATGGGCGGGGTCATCTCCCACGGGGCCGTGGTGGCGCGTGAGTATGGCATCCCGGCCGTCGTGGGCGTTCCGGACGCCACCACGCGGCTGCGGACCGGCCAGACGGTGACCGTCGACGGCGCCGCCGGCACCATCAAGGTGGAGCCGTGACAGCGGCGACGCAGGGCAGGCTGGCCTCACAGGTGTAGCACAGTTGTGCCAGATAGAATTGGACCATGACCACACCGGCCTACCAGCCAACGCACCATGAGTCGTCCGTGCAACGGCCGAAAAAGTCCGGCGGCACTTTCGCCCTGGCCCGCAAGGCACGGAACGTACTGCGGAGGGTTCCGGTGTGGACCTGGCGGGTGCTGATGCACTCGGTGAAGGCCAGCGAGAACTCCCGCTTCAACGTCGACCCGATTACCGGCGTCGATTATTTCCACGACATCGATTTCGTCGGCGACGGCATCCAGGCACACCGCCTCGACGTCATCACCCCCCGTATGCCCGCGGGCACCACAGCGGCAGGCCCCGCTGCGGCGGGTTCCGCGGCAACCGGTTCCGGTCCGGGGCCGCTGCCCGTCTACGTGTACTTCCACGGCGGCGGCTGGACGTCCGGGGACAAGGCCTCACTGACCAAGTACTGCGCGAGCCAGGCCCAGGGCGGCATGGTGGTGGTCAACGTGAACTACCGCAAGGCCCCGCGTTTCCATATGGCCCACGTCCTGGCGGACGCCAACGCCGCACTCACCTGGGTCCGGCGGAACATCGCCGGCTATGGCGGCGACGGATCGCGGATCGTACTCGGCGGCGACTCCGCCGGCGGCCAGATCGCAGCCCTCCTGACCGCAGCCAGTTTCCGGCCGGAACTGGCACGGCACCACGGCCTGACCCCGGCCGTGCCTGCGTCCGATTTCAAGGGCCTGGTCCAGCACTGCAGTGTGGTGGACTTCTCCGTCTTCTTCGACAAGGGTTTCGTGCTGAGCCTGAACTTCATCCGCATGCTGCTGCCCAGCTTCCGCTCCGGAGGAAGGAACGCCGGCTCCGGGCCCAGCCGGCTGGAGGCCCTCCGCAAGGGCGCAGGTTTCCTCTCCCCCATCGAATGGCTGGATTCCCGTTTCCCGCCGGTCTTTGTCACCACCTCGGAACGGGACTTCTTCTACGCCGCCAACATGAACTTCATTGCCCGGCTGCGCGAACATTCCGTCCCCGTGGACAGCCTCATCTACGGCTGGGACAGCGCCAATACCGAACACACCTGGCAGCAAAACTTCCGCTACCCGGAATCCCAGGAAGTGTACCGCCGGCTCCATGCCTTCGTGCGCAAGGTAGCCTGAGCGCCGCAACTCCGGCCGGACCGGCCCCGGCCGCACGCGCGCGGGGCTATGTTTAGTCCATGGTGTCTGCCGACAGCAACGCACAGAACGATCCGGAACCCGAGGGGTTCGGGTCGGCGCTGATTGACGAAGCCGCCCGCCGGGATGCCGCCCTGGGCGACGTGGATTGGGCCGCTGTGCCCGACGGCGCTGTGCGGGGCACGTTCGACGCCCCCAGCGGCCCCCTCGCCACCCTCTCCATGGGCACACCCGGAAACCCGCGGGTGCTCCTGGTCCCCGGTGCCACGGGTTCGAAGGAAGACTTTGTCCTGATGCTGCCCGAACTGGCCGCGGCAGGGTTTTTTGTCCTGAGCTACGACATTGCCGGCCAATATGACTCCGCCGCGGCGGGTCCCGAAAACCTCTCGCCTCCCCGCGCCCACTACGACTACGACCTCTTCACCAATGACCTGATCGCCATGCTCGACGCCGAAGAAGGTGCCGCGCACATCGTCGGGTATTCCTTCGCCGCGATCGTCGCCCAGCTTGCCTTCACGCGGCGTCCGGACAAGTTCCGGAGCCTCACCCTGCTCAGCTGCCCGCCGGAGCCGGGGCAGTGCTTCCGCGGGGTCCAGCGCATCGGCCGCTTCAGCGTCCGGGCCAGTCCGCGGGTCGGCGCCGCACTGATGATCTGGGGTATCCGCATCAACGTCGTGCACGTCCCGCCCAACCGGATACGGTTCGTGAAACACAGGTTCCGCTTCACCCGCCGGAGCTCCGTGCGAGACATCTTCGGGCTGATGCAGCACGCGCCCGATCTCAGGGCCGCACTGGCCGCGGCGTCCCTCCCGAAGTTTGTCGCCGTCGGCGAACATGACCTCTGGCCGCTGGCGCTGCACCGCCGTTTCGCACAGTCGATCGGCGCGCGCATCGCGGTCTACCGCGGCGGGCACAGCCCGAGTGAGACTTCGCCGTACCAAATGAGCCGCGATCTGATCGCGCTCTACGGGTCCGCCTAACGCGGATGGTCCCGTTCCCATTGCCGCCGCCGCCGGCGCCGCCGGAACGGGGGCTCCTGCCTGAACTCGACACCAAAGGTGGTCCACGCCATCGACAGCCGTCGCCCGACGGCGTGCCAGCTTGCCAGCGGCCGTGCGGAGACCTGCACCTGCAGCGAGAGGTCGCCGATCACCGTGACTTCCGGCGGGATCTGGTAGGAAATGTCCAAATCATCGTGGACGAGCGGGAAGCCGCGGTGGACGGAGCCGCGGATGCGGTCCCAGACGTCCGACCACATGGCGAAGTTCGAACCAAACAACGGCGGATGCCCCAGCAGCCAGCCGATGGCCCAGAAATATCCGGCGATGTAGACGCTCCGGCCCACCCAGCGGGCGAAGCGGTTTTCGCCATAGAAATCCCCCGGACCGGAAACGGCGGATAGCGGGCCGGTCTCCTGCAGGATCGCTTCAACCCGCTCGAGCCAGTCATCGGGCGGGATCGAGTCCGTGTCCAGCCGGGCAATCAACTCGAAGCGGGCTTCGTCGAAGCCGTACGCCGTGGAGGCGGCGATCCCCGGGAGTTCGACGGCGATCCGCCGGGCGCCCGCGGCGGCACAAATCTCTGCGGTGTTATCCGTGCTGGCGTTGTCCACGACGACGATTTCGTCGGCCGGACGGGTCTGCCGGGCGAGTGCGGCCAGGCACACGGCGAGCATCTCAGCGTCGTTACGGGTGGGGATCACCACCGAGATTGTTGTCATATTGCCCCGACTATAGTCCCGGCATGCGGGGAAATGCCCCCGTTGGCCTCTTGCACCATGGCCTCCGGACCCGTAGGTTGGGCAACAGCGGACGAATGTCTCCGCAGCCGTTGGCCTCCGGGCCGCCGGAGATCAGCAGCATTTCAGAAGGATATGGCATGGCTACAGGCACAGTTAAATGGTTCAACGCCGAAAAGGGTTTTGGCTTCATTGCCCCGGATGACGGGTCAGCCGACGTTTTCGCCCACTACTCGGCAATCGCCAGCAGCGGCTACCGCTCACTGGACGAGAACCAGAAGGTCGAGTTCGACGTCACCCAGGGCCCGAAGGGCCCGCAGGCTGAGAACATCCGCCCGCTCTAAATACTCCGGATAGCAGCACCGGCCAGCCGGCCGCCATGCTTTCCCCAAGACCACAAACGCCCCCCTCGAGGTTTCCTCGGGAGGGGCGTTTGTCGTTGCGGCGGGGTGACGTCAACCGACGTGGACCCAGGGCCGCCTGGTCACATCGGTTTCCGCTTCCCGCAGCACTTCGCGGGTCACGGGAGCGATCTCGCCCTCACCGAACGCGAGGAACCGCAGCAGATTGGTGACCGGGTTGCCTTCGGTCCAGCGGAAGTAAATGTGCGGCATCAGGCCGGTCACGTCGCGGATGTGGAGCAGGACCGAGGCGATCGTGTTCGGAACCACGGGTCCGTGGACTTCCAGGATCCGGTACCCGTGCCGGGTGATGCCGCGGACCGCCAACTCCGTCTCGAAGTCGGAGGAATCGTCCACGACCACTTCGAGGAAGAGAGCGCGGTAGTCCAGCGGCAGGTGGCTGACCTCGATTGCGGAGTCGAGTTTCTGCCGGTAAGCCTCCGGGGTCAGCCGGAGCGGCTCATGGGCGATGATCCGGATGGGACCGTCCAGTTCGTCGGACATGAATTCCAGCGCCGCACGGTCCAGATGGACGCGCGTGGCGTGCAACTCAAAGGACCGCCCGACCCGCGACAACAGCGAGATCACAATGATCCCCAGGATGAAGACCGACGCGGGCGTCGACGTCGGCGTCGAACAGCCAGGTGATCAGGAACCCAACCAGCATGAACACCAGCACCAGCGGCCGGACGGCCCGGGCCCAGCCGGGAGCCATGCCGTAACGGGGCAGGTAGCGGGGTACCAGGTTCAGCAGCCCCGCCATGGCGGAGGCTCCGGCGAACCAGAGGATCGCGATGGTGCTGATGTCATAGACGGTGCCGAAGCCCACGCCCAGGTATTCGTGGGCAAGGAACGCCAGGGCGCGTCCGTTGGCCTGGCCGCCGGGCTGGAATTCCTGCTCCGGGATGAGCACCACCGTGGTGAAGCTGCTGACGATCAGGAAGCTGCTCATGATGACAGCCGCCGTCGTCAGCAGCTTCCGGGCGCCCTGGATGCGTCCGGCGGGGTTGTCCTCGGTGTCGCTCACGTGTCCCCGGATCTGCGGCATGACGGCCACTCCCGTCTCGAACCCGGACAGACCGAGGGCGAGCTTGGGGAAAACGAGCAAGGCAAAGCCGACCGCCAGCAGCGGGTTCCCGTGCGATGTGGAGATCGCCTGCCACCAGTTGTCCACGGCAACAGGGTGGGTGAAGACCTCAAAGACCGAAACGGTCAAAACCACCAGGTTCAGGCCCAGGTACACGGCGACCAGGACGACGGCGACACCGATGGCCTCCTTGAAGCCGCGGAGGAAAACAGCACCCAGCATGGCCAGGAGGAAGAGGGTGACCGGCACGTTCTGGCCTTGAAGCCAACCGGGGGCCATCGGGTTCTGGATCAGGTGCGCCGTGGCGTCCGCCGCCGACAGTGTCATGGTGATCATGAAGTCCGTGGCGGCGAAACCCAGCAGGACCAGGACGAACAGTTTTCCGCCCCAGCGCGGCATCAGCCGCTCGAGCATCGCAATGGAGCCCTCGCCCCGGTGGCTTTCGCCCGCCACTCGCCGGTAGACGGGCAACGCGCCCAGCAAAGTGATGAGGACAAGCACCAGGGTCGCGAGCGGCGAGATCACGCCCGCGGCGAGCGCGGCGATCGCCGGCTGGTATCCCAGGGTGGAGAAGTAGTCGACGCCGGTCAAACACATGACCTGCCACCAGGAGTGCTTTTTCTCGTGGGCCGTGGGCACGCCGCCCGGGCCCTGGTGGCTTCCTTTGCTGTCCTGCAGTCCGAAAAGCAGCCAGTTCCGCACTGTCGTTTTGGGTCGTGGCCTCGGCGCCGACGGGTCTGCCGGCGGCCTGCTCAGCGTCGTCATGTCTTCCTTCCCTCACGGCGCGGTTTTATCATCCGGGGCACGCGCCGCCCCCAGTTGCGAAACTAGCAGTGGCCGGCGGCAGCGCCCCAGCCGGGACAGGGATCTTGACGAATCCTTGACACAGCCCTGCCCTGCCCTGCTGGATTGGACCTGAACTGCAAGAATGACTCCATGGCACGTGGAACGCTGCGCATTTTCCTGGGGTCAGCACCTGGTGTCGGCAAGACCTACGCGATGCTCCGCGAGGGGCACCGGCTGCGGGAAGCCGGCGAAGACGTCGCCGTCGCGTTTGCCCGTGACCGCGGCCGCCGCGATACGCGGGCCCTGCTGGCCGGGCTCGAGCTCATCCCGGCCAGGCGGGTCCCGTACCTGGGGCTTCAGCTCGAAGAGCTGGACATGGACGCGGTCATGCACCGCCGGCCGGCCACGGCCATCGTGGATGAGTTTGCCCACACCAATCCCCAGGACAGCCGGAACACCTACCGGTGGCAGGACATCGACGAACTGCTGGACGTCGGCATCAACGTCCTGTCCACCCTGGATATCCAGAATCTCGCATCGCTCAGCGACGTCGTCAGCGCCATCACCGAGGACCGGCCGGCGGAGACGGTTCCTGATGAGATCGTCCGGCGGGCCGCTGAGATCCAGCTGGTGGATATCTCCCCGGAACTCCTGCGCCAGCGCCTCGCGGATGGCAGAATCGTCGCTTCCGACAGGGTCGATGCGGCTCTGTCGAACTTCTACCGTCCGGGCAACCTGGCGGCGCTGCGTGAGCTGGCCCTGCTGTGGTTGGCCGACCGGGTGGACGAGGGCCTGGCACGGTATCGGACGGCGAAGGGAATCGACGCCAGCTGGCCGGCCCGCGAGAGGATCGTGGTCGGGCTGCCCGGCGGCCCCGAGGGTGGGATCCTGATCCGCCGGGGCGCCCGCATCCTCAACCGGGTCAGCGGCGGCGATCTGCTGGCGGTGCACGTCCGCGCAGCGGAAACTGTCGCCGCGGAATCGCCGCAGGAACTGGAGGCGCAGCGCCGCCTGGTCCAGGACCTTGGCGGGAGTTACTCCGTTGTCACCGGGGAGGATCCGGCCGCCGCCCTGCTGGACTTTGCCCGCAGCGTCAACGCCACCCAGATCGTCCTGGGTATCTCACGCCGCGGCAGCCTGGCCCGGCTGCTGGCTGGCCTGCGTGGCGGACGCACCGGCGCCAGGGTCATCCGGGACGCCGGAGCCATCGACGTCCACCTCGTGTCCCGGCCGCCCGCAGGCGAAGCCACGGGAGTGCCCCGGCGCCGGAACCTGGGCCGCGCCCGCGTCACGACAGGATTCGTGATGGCAATCCTCCTTCCCGTCCTGCTTCAGATCCTGCTGGCGGTGAACCCGGACGAGAACCTGGCCGCAACCGTCCTGGTCCAGCTCACCGGCTCCGTCGCCGTGGCACTGGTCGGCGGCCTGTGGCCGGCAATCCTGGCTGCGCTTTGGAGCAGCCTGCTGGTCAACTACTTCTCCACCCCGCCGGTCGGCAACCTGACTATCAGCGATTCGCAAAACGTGCTCGCCCTGCTGGTGTTCGTCGGGGTGTCCGCCGCAGTGGCCACCGTTGTGGACGTGTCTGCGCGGCGTTCCAAGGAAGCGGCCCTCGCCAAGGCGGAAGCAGCCACTCTCGCGGACCTCACGCGCGGGGCTGCCGGGGCGCAGGACACGGTTGCGGGTTTGCTGGAGCAGGCCCTCGACGTGTTCCAGGTCCGGGGCGCCGCCCTCCTGAGCTGCGCTGACGACGACGGGCTGCGCGCCGGCAGCGGGGTGGCTGACCGCTCCGGCGAGGGCTCCCGCCCGAACTGGCGGCTGATCGCCAGCGCGGGCGACGTTCCGGCCTTCAGCTCCGCCGATGGTGACAGCCCCGGCACGGCAGGCATCGAGGGTGACAACGTGGAACGGATCGATGCCACCACCTGCCTGGTCCTGTCGGGCCGGGTACTGCCGGCCACCGACCGGCGGCTGCTCGGCGCCTTCGGCGTCCATGTGGTGGCGCAGCTGGAACGCCAGCAACTGCTGGCCAGCCGCTCGGAAGTCCTGAAACTCGCTGAAGGCAACACGATGCGGACCTCGATCCTCCGCGCCGTCTCACACGACCTCCGGACTCCGCTGGCCGGAATCAAGCTCGCGGTGGGGGGGACTCCGGCAGGACGGCGTCCGGTACACCCGCGAGGAGGAGCAGGAGTTGCTGGCGACCATCGAGGACTGTTCGGACCGGCTGGAGGTGCTGGTGGGGAACCTGCTGGACATGTCCCGGATCACGTCGGACTCGATCAGGCCGCTGTTGCGGCCCGTGCGCTGGTACGACGTCATTCCCGGCGGACTGCACGGGATCGCCCCGGACCGGGTGCGCGTCGAACTCCCCGCCAACATGCCCGAGGTCGAGGCGGACGAGGGCATGCTCGAGCGGGTCATTGCGAACATCGTGGAGAATGCCGTCAAGTACGCACCGGCATCCGATATTGTCCTGACCGGTTCCTCCGGCGGCTTGAGCCCGGCGGGTTTGGGCGGCCGCCCTGCCGGTGAACTGCGCATCATCGACCACGGAACGGGCATACCGGCGGAGCGGGTCGTGGACATGTTCCGTCCCTTCCAGCGCCTCGACGATGCGACGCAGGCAACTGGTGTGGGACTAGGCCTCGCCGTGGCCAAGGGCTTCACGGAGGCGATGGGCGGCACGCTGACCGCCGAAACGACGCCCGGCGGCGGCCTGACCATGGTGATCAGCCTCCCGTTGTCCGCTGGCATCCCGTTCCAGGCAGAACCCGATCAGGCCCCGCTGGAGCCGCAATCAGCAGTCATCGGCCGCCACCACGCCCCGCCGATCCTCTCGTCGGGGACGGACCCGGTATGACCTCCGTACTGGTAGTCGATGACGACACCTACCTGCTCCGGGCCCTGCGGATCACGCTTCAGGCCCACGGCTACGACGTCGCCACCGCTGCGGACGGGCGCTCGGCGCTCCTCGCTGCCCAGCAGCACCCGCCTGCCCTGGTGATCCTGGACCTGGGGCTGCCTGACATGGACGGCTCGGCCGTGCTCCGGCAGCTCCGCGGCTGGAGCACGGTGCCGGTGCTGGTGCTGTCCGCCCGCCACGGTTCCGAGGACAAGGTGGAGGCGCTCGACGCCGGCGCCGACGACTACATCACCAAGCCGTTCGGGCTCGAGGAGCTCCTGGCCCGCCTGCGTGCCCTGCTGCGCCGCAGCGCGGACACGGAGCAGCCGGTGGTCGTCACTACCGAGGCGTTCACCGTGGATCTGGGCAAACGCCGTGTTCTCCGCGAGGGCCAGGATGTCCGGCTCACCCCGACCGAATGGAAAATGCTGGAGGTGCTGGTCCGCAGTCCGGAAAAACTCGTCACCCAGCAGCAGCTCCTGTCCGAGGTGTGGGGGCCGGCCTATGCCAAGGAAACCAACTACCTCCGCGTGTATATGGCCCAGCTCCGGCGCAAGCTGGAACCGGACGCAGCCACCCCGCGGCACCTGATCACCGAGGCGGGCATCGGCTACCGGTTCGTGCCCTGACCGGTCCCCCCACCCGGCCCGGCCCGCCTAAACGAACGCGGACTTCCCGGTCACAGCCCTGGCCACAATCAGCGAGTTGATTTCGTAGCTGCCCTCGTACGTGTACAGGATTTCGGCGTCGCCAAAGAGCTTGCCCATCTCGTAATCGCTGCTGATCCCGTTGCCGCCCAGCAGCGAGCGGCCCATCGCCACCGACGCTCGTGCCAGCCGGGTGGTGGTGGACTTGGCCATCGCGGCCTGGACCATCTCAAGCTTGCCGTCTTCCTGGATCCTGGCCAGCTGCGCCATCAGTGACAGCGACGCCGAAGCGTTTCCCAGGATCTCGGCCAGCTGCTGCTGGACCAGCTGGAAGCGTGCCAGCTCCTTGCCGAACTGCTTGCGCTCCAGCGAGTAGGAACGCGCGACGTCGAACGCCGCCAGCTGGATGCCGGCGGCCTGCCAGCCCACCCAGGCACGCGAATCGCGCAGCAGTTCGTTGGCCTTGGAAAAGTCCGTGGCCCCGGGGAGCAGGTTGGACTCCGGAATGCGGACCTCGTCGAGCACGATGTCCGCGTTCTGCATGATCCGCAGCCCGATCTTGTTCGCGATCTTCGTGGCCGTGTAGCCGGGGCGGTCCGTCTCCACGATGAAGCCCTTGATCTGCTGGTCCGCGACGTCCCGCGCCCAGACCACGGCAAAGTCGGCAATGGTGCCGGCGCCGATCCAGCGTTTGGCGCCGTTGATGACCCACTCGCCGCCCTCCAGCCGCGCGGTGGTGGCCAGCCCGCCGGCAATGTCCGAGCCGTGGTCCGGCTCGGTCAGGGCGAAGGCGCCGATCTGCGTGAAGGCGGTGAGCCCCGGCAGCCAGCGTGCCTTCTGCGCCTCGGAGCCGAGCTGGTCGATAATGCCGACGATCAGCTCGTTGTGGATTCCCACGAGGGCCGAGAGGGACACGTCGGCGCGGGCCACCTCGACATACATCAGGCCCTTGAAAAGCTTGGATGTCCCGTCCGTCTGCAGGCCGCCGAGGCCGTATTTTCCAAGCTCGGCGAGCAGGCCGAAGGGGAACTCCTCACGGTTCCAGTAGTCGATGGAGGCCGCACGGATCCGGGACTGGAGGAAGTCAAGGATTTCCTGGTAGCGGGACTGTTCTTCCGGGGACAGCAGATCCACGATGTACATCAGATCGGCGTCCGGGAAGGGCGGCGCTGCCACGTCTTCCAGCGCTGTTTCATCCTCAGTGGTCCGCTGTCCGCTGGCACGTCCTTGTGGCTGCACGGGCATGTTTCCCTTCGTAGTGATCCGTTCATGAACCGAGCCGGCTCTTCCAAACCCTTGGATGTCCTAGTATATTGCCTAGTGATGGTGATCACTAGGGAACTGGTGATCACCGGGCAACGGCGCCGGGCTTAAACGGCTGCGCCACCAGACTTCGAAAGGTGCACCATGACCGTCACAGAGGAATTCCGCGCAGCCCGCGACCGTATGCTCGACCTCCGCTTGGACTACGAGGCGGCGCGCAGCGAATTCCAGTGGCCGCGCTTTGAGCACTTCAACTTCGCCCTGGACTGGTTCGACCAGATTGCGGCGGATCCGGCTAAGGCCAACAACCCGGCGCTGGTGATTGTCGAGCAGGACGGCTCTGCCACGCGGCGCAGCTTCGCAGACCTGTCCCGGCGCTCCGCCCAGGTGGCCAACTGGCTGCGCAGCCAGGGTGTACGCCGCGGTGACCGCATGATCATCATGCTCGGCAACCAGGTGGAACTCTGGGAACTGATGCTCGCCGGGATCAAACTGGGCATCGTCATGATCCCCACGACCACCCTGATGGGGCCGGCCGACCTCAAGGACCGGGTGGAGCGCGGCGGCGCGAACTGGGCCGCCGTCGGGAGTGCCAATATCGGGAAGTTTGACGAGGTTCCGGGCGACTACACGCTGATCGAAATCGGCGGCGACGCCGGCACCGCCGACATGGACAAAGCCGCCCTGCAGTACAGCGGCTCGACCGGGTCGGGGGAGGACTTCATCCCGGACGCGCCGACCCTGGCTGACGAGACGCTGTTGCTCTACTTCACCTCGGGCACCACCTCCAAGGCCAAGCTCGTGGAGCACACGCATACGTCCTACCCGGTGGGCCACCTGTCCACGATGTTCTGGATCGGGATGGAGCCCGGCGATGTGCACCTGAATGTGGCGTCGCCCGGCTGGGCCAAGCACGCCTGGTCCAACGTGTTCACCCCGTGGATCGCCGAGGCCTGCGTGTTCATCTACAACTACGAGCGATTCGATGCCAAGGCGCTCATGGAGCAGATGGACCGCGAATCGGTGACGAGCTTCTGCGCCCCGCCGACGGTCTGGCGGATGCTCATCCAGGCCGACCTGACCCTGCTGAAGAACCCGCCCACCAAGGTGGTGTCCGCCGGCGAGCCGCTCAACGCCGAGGTGATCGACCAGGTCCAGCGCGCCTGGGGACAGACCATCCGCGACGGCTTCGGCCAGACCGAATCCACCGTGCAGATCGCCAACACGCCCGGCCAGCCGATCAAGATCGGCGCCATGGGCAAACCGCTGCCCGGTTACGACGTCGTCCTGGTGGACCCGGCAACAGGTGCGGAGGGCGACGACGGCGAGCTCTGCCTGCGCCTCGACCCCCGCCCCGTCGGACTGATGAAGGCCTACTACGGCGACCCCGAAAAGACCGCCGAGGCGTTCCGCGACGGCTACTACCACACCGGCGACATGGCCAGCCGGGACGAGCGTGGCATCATCACGTACGTGGGCCGCGGGGACGACGTCTTCAAGTCCTCGGATTACCGGCTGTCCCCCTTCGAGCTGGAAAGTGTCCTGATCGAGCACCCCGCGGTGGCGGAAGCCGCCGTCGTCCCCTCCCCCGACCCGCTCAAGCTCTCGGTGCCCAAGGCGTTTGTGGTCCTCGCCGCCGGCCACGAGCCCGGCCCGGAACTGGCTGAGGACATCCTGCGGTACTGCCGCGACCACCTGGCGCCGTTCAAGCGGATCCGCCGGCTGGAATTCGCCGAGCTGCCCAAAACCATCTCGGGCAAGATCCGGCGCGTGGAGCTGCGGCACAGCGAGGAACTGCGGCACGGCGGAGGGACGGTCCCGGCCGGGCTCGGCACGGAGTACTCCGAAGCCGACTTCCCCGGACTGAAGAGCCCGGCCGAAAAGCTAGGCTGAACCCTATGAGATTCAGGTCAAGTTGCTGGGGGTGCCGTGGCCACGCCGCTGCCGCGTGATCCGATTGCCGACGCCCGGCTGAACTGGGAGCGGCACGGCTGGTCCGACGTCGCCGCGCCGATGGCTGCCATCACGGCCATCATGCGGACCCAGCAGATCCTGCTGGCCCGGATCGAGGGCGTCCTCAAACCCTTCGGACTGACGTTTGCCCGGTACGAGCTCCTCGCCCTGCTGAGCTTCGCCCGCAGCGGCGCGCTGCCCATGAACAAAGCGAGCGCGCTGCTGCAGGTCCATCCCACCTCGGTGACGAACGCCGTCGACCGGCTGCAGGGCGCCGGGCTGGTTTTCCGCTCGCCGCATCCCACGGACGGGCGCACCACCCTGATTGAACTCACCCCGGAGGGGCGTACGCTGGCAAAGCGGGCGACGGCGGCACTGAACTCTGACGTGTTCGCCCAGTCCGGCTTCGAGGAGCAGGATGTCGACCAACTGATCCGGATCCTCGGTGCCTTCCGCCGCAACGCCGGCGACTTCAGCGAGTAACCCCGGCCGAAGGGCCCTAACGTAACTGACTTCCCGTCACAACGCGGTGACGGGCTTCCGCGGCACCAGGAGACGACTCATGCAGCCGAACGCCTATTCCCGCCCCGACGACCGGGAGCTGCTCCGCGCGTCCCTGCGGCAGCTCTCCGGCCGGTTCCGGCCGGCCGTGCTCTTCGCCGGACTGGCCAGCGGCGAACTGCTCCAACTGACGGACTTCCTGGGCACCGCGACCTCCAGCCTGCACCAGGTGGTCGTGGTTCCGGGCGCGGGCCTCGGCGGCCGCGTCTTCACGCAACGGCGGCCATTCCTGGTGGAGGACTACATCGCTTCCGAGGGAATCACGCATGAATACGACCTCGCCGTCAGGCGCGAGCGGCTGACCTCCATGGCGGCCGTCCCCGTGGTGGTCCAGGGCGTGTCCCGGGCGGTCCTGTACATCGCCAGCAGGGACAGCGCGCCGCTCGGGGAAAGCGCCGTGGGCGAGGCCATGGAGGCGGCCCTCGAGATTGCGGCGGAACTCCGGGTCCGGGACGAGGTGGACCGCCGGGTCTCGATTATCGACATTGCCCGGGCCGAGCCTGCCCTGGCCCTGGACCGGAGGTGGCTGGAACACGTCCGGGAAGCCCATGCCGGGCTGCGGTCGCTGGCAGGCACGGTGTCCGATCCGGACCTGGCGCGGCAGCTCGACATCATCGGCAACCACCTGGCACCGCCGCCCGCCGACGGCGTCCACCCCACGGCCCGGCTGGCCTGCCGCGAACTCGATGTCCTGGCGCAGGTGGCGCTGGGCTGTTCGTACCAGGAAACCGCGGAGCGCCTGGGCCTGAAGGCGGTGACCGTCAAGAGCTACCTGCAGAACGCGATGGCCAAGCTCTCCGCGCATAACCGGCTCGAGGCCGTGAGCACGGCCCGCCGGCTGGGACTTATCCCGTAGAGCGGGGGGGGGGGGGTTTTCTGGGAGTCCCCCCCCCCCCCCCCAAAAGCCACCACCCCCCGACTCCCCCCCCCCCCTTCCTTTCCTCCCAT
>NZ_JBVAYV010000033.1:0-43184 GCF_055412805.1 Pseudarthrobacter kochi | reverse complement strand
TCGGATTGGCCAAACGGAGTTCTAGACAAACCCCATTTTTCCCGATCCGACAGGCATTCTCCGTTTAAACCGCCGATACAACCTCAACCCGACCGGTGGATCGAGGCTAAGCCCGGGTCCAGCGAACGTCCAGACTCCGCTGGCAGACTGCTCGCTGACCCCAAGCAAAGGAATCCCTGAACATGATCACGCCTGCGTCAGCCCCCAAGTCGCCCGATGGGGCCGCTGCCACCACTGTCGATCCGACGCGACCCGGGCTGCTGGGCCGGGTGTCCGCCGAAGCCGGGGGGACGTTCTTTGTGGTGATCGCCGGCCTGGGCGTTCCGTTATTCACCATTCCGCAGTCGAACCCCCTGTCGGCCGCCTTCGCCGCTGGACTGGCCGTTACCGCGGCAATGCTGGCATTCGGGTACCTCTCCGGCGGCCACTTCAACCCTGCGGTGACGGCCGGTAACGCCATTGCGGGCCGCATCCGCCCCCTCGACGCGGCGGCATATGTGGGCGCGCAACTCGTGGGCGCCCTGCTCGGCGGGGTGACGCTCTTTGGCATCCTGCGCACCGTCCCCAATATCGCCGACACCAGGACGGCCTTTGACACGGTGGCCGCCGGTTTCGGTGAAAGGTCCATCATCCAGGTCCCGATGGCCGGCGTGCTGCTCATCGAGGTGCTCGGTGCCGCCCTGCTGGTGGCCGTTTACCTGGGCACCACCTCGGAGCGGAACCCCTCACGGCTTGCGGCGCCCTTTGCCGTGGGCCTGGCCACGGCGGTGCTCCTGCAATTCGGCCAGGCGCCCGGCAACACTCCTTTTAATCCGGCGCGCGCCACCGCCTCGGCCGTCTTCAGCAGCCCGGATGCGCTCGGCCAGCTGTGGCTCTTCTGGGTTGCTCCGCTGGTGGGCGCGGCCCTCGCCGGACTTGTGTTCCGCGGTTTCGCGCTGTCGACGCCGGCCACGGTGCCGGTGCCTGCCGCGGAGGACGACGTGGACGAAGTTGACGACGTGGACGGACTTGACGCAATGGACCAGGACCGGACGCCGGAGCGTTCGGCCGGCGCCGAACCGGTTGCCGGCAGCGACGAAGCGCGTGCCTTCTTCGACGGGGAACGCGGGGAACGCGGCAAGTAGGCCGCCAGCCGCTGCGCCGGAGCGGTGGCGCAATCCTGTCGGTGGCAGCCGATACCGTAGGAGCATGCGGTTATTGCACACCTCGGACTGGCATTTGGGCCGGTCGTTCCACGGCGTTGGCATGCTCGATGCCCAGCGCGCCTTCATCGACCAGCTTGTGTCCTTCGTGCGGGCGGAGGCCGTCGACGTCGTCCTGATCGCCGGCGACGTCTACGACCGCGCCCTGCCGGGGGTCGACGTCGTCCGCCTGCTCGACGACGCCCTGGTGGGCCTGACCGGCGCCGGCGCCCAGGTGGTTCTGACCAGCGGCAACCACGACTCGGCCATCCGGCTCGGGTTCGCGTCCCGGCTGCTGGAACGCGGGGGAGTGCACCTGCGCACCCGGCTCACCGAGCTGGACCAGCCCGTGCTTTTTCCGCTCGACGCCGGACCGGACGCCGACGGCGGCGCCGGGCCGGTGCTCGCCATCTACGGCATTCCCTGGCTGGAACCACGGCTCGTGGCCGACCAGCTCGGCGTCGACACCGCCAGCCACTTCGAGGTGACCCGGGCGGCCACGGCCCGCATCCGCGCCGATCTTGCGGCCCGGGCCGGAACCCGCACGGTCCATTCCGTGGTCCTGGCGCACACTTTCGCCAGCGGCGGGATCAGCTCCGACAGCGAACGGGACCTCAGCATCGGCGGCGTCGGCGCTGTGCCGCTGGATCTCTTCGACGGCTTTGGCTACACGGCGCTTGGCCACCTGCATGGACGGCAGGAGCTCTCGCCGACCGTCCGCTACTCCGGGTCTCCGCTCGCGTACTCGTTCTCCGAGGCGAAGCACAAGAAGGGCAGCTGGCTCCTGGACGTCGACGCGGGCGGCATCCGCCGGCTCAGCGAGGTGCTCTGGGAGGCTCCCCGGACGCTGGCCGTGCTGCGCGGGAAGCTGGAGGAACTGCTGGTGGCCGAGGACCACGCGTGGGCCGAATCGGCCTATTGCCAGATCACCCTGACCGATGCCCAGCGCCCGGCCCAGGCCATGGAAAGGCTGCGCGCGCGGTTCCCCGACACCCTGGTACTGGGGTTCGACCCGGAAGGAGCCGGCGCTGCCGCAAAAACCAGCTACAGCAGCAGGCTCGCAGCGGCCGAGGACGACCTTTCCGTCTGCTGCGGTTTCCTGGAGCACGTCCGCGGCCGGGCGGCCGACGACGGTGAGGCTGCTGTCTTTGCCGAAGCCCTGGAATCCGTGCGCCTGGAAGGAATTTCCCTGTGAGGATCCATCGTCTCGAGATTTCCGCCTTCGGGCCTTTCGCAGGCACCGAACACATCGATTTTGACCGGCTGAGCGCGCACGGGCTGTTCCTGCTGAACGGTCCCACGGGAGCCGGCAAGACCAGCGTCCTGGACGCCATCTGCTTCGCGCTCTACGGGTCGGTCCCCGGGGCGCGGCAGGACGGCAAGCGGCTGCGCAGCGACCACGCCGCGGCCGCAGCGGAGCCCCGGGTCACGTGCGAATTCTCCGCCCGCGGCCGGCACTTCGAAGTCTCCCGCGCCCCCGCCTGGGACAAGCCCAGCGCCCGGGGCAAGAACGGCTTCACCGTGCAGCAGGCCAATACGCTGCTCCGCGAACGCGTCGACGGCGAATGGATTGAGAAGTCCGGCCGGAACGACGAGGCAGGCGCCGAGATCGCCGATGTCCTCGGCATGAACCGGGAACAGTTCACCCGTGTGGTGATGCTGCCGCAGGGCGACTTCGCGGCCTTCCTGCGGTCCAAGGCCACCGACCGCCTGGAGCTGCTCCAGAGCCTCTTCGGCACCCAGCGTTTCGAGGCCGTGGAACAGGAACTCGGCCGGAAGGCGCAGGCGGCCCGCACCGAGGTCGCCAGCCTGAACGGCCAGCTGGAGCTCCTGCTCGTCCAGGCGGAGGCCGAAACGGCCACCCTGGAACTCGACACGGAGGGTGCGCCGGACCGGGCTGATCCGGACTCCTTCCTGACCTGGCTGGAGGCGAATGCCGCCACCGCCGCGGAGCGGCGACGGGCTGCTGCCCTGGAGCGGGAGGTGCTGCGCGCCGACCGCTTGTCCGCCAGGGACGCCGCGACGGCGCGGGCCACCCGCCAGGCCAGGCTGGCCGCGGCCGAACGCCGGCGCTCCGAGGCTGAGGCCGCCGCGCCCACAGTCGCCGCCAAGAACAGCCAGCTGGGCCTGCACCGTCAGGCCGAAGTGCTCGGCGGGCAACTGCAGGCCGTGGACAGCGCCGGAACGGCGGAGGAAGCGGCCGCCGCCGCCGTGGCCGCTGCCGTGGAAGAACTGCGCGCCGTCGCGCTCACCGACCCCGAACTCGCCACGCTGCGGAACGGAACGGGTGACGGCGGCCCGGACTCACGGGCCGGCGCCTCCGTGGGCGGCGCCGGCTTCGGCGATGGCTCCACCGTCGACGCCGGCACGTTGCGGTCGGCGCTGCGCGGACTGCGCTCATTGCGCGCGGTGCTGGAGGAACGGCTTCCCGACGAAGCCAGGCTTGCCGGACTGCGGAGCCGCACCGCCCGGCTTCGCCTGGACCTGGCCCGGCTGGAAGACGACCGCACTTCCGGGGCTGCTGCCCTGACCGTCCTGCGCCTGGAATCAGAGGCCCTGCTCGCCGGACTGCGACCGCTTGAAGAACTCGCCGCCGAAGTGCACATGCGGACCAAGGAAGCAGCGGCCGCGGAGGAATTGCTTATCCTGGTCCGCCGGTACGCCGAGGCCGTGACGGCCTGCGGAGCGGTTACGGACCGCCATGGCCGCGCCCGGGAGGAGTACCAGGACCTCCGCCAGCGCTGGCTTGATCTGCGCGAGGAACGGCTGGCCAACGCTGCCGCGGGGCTCGCGTCCCAGTTGCAGCCCGGCGTCCCGTGTTCGGTGTGCGGCAGCCCTGACCATCCGGCGCCCGCCCCCGCCGCGGCTTCGGCGCTGACCGTGGCCGAGGCCGAAGAGACCGCGCAGCACGCCTGCGAGGTGGCGGAGGCCGCCCTCGTGGCGCTCGAACGCGAACTCGCCGATGCCCAGCAGGACGTCGCCGTGCTGGCGGCCCAGGGCGGCAACACGGCGCCCGACGACGCCACGCTCGAGGCCGCCCTGGCCAAAGAACGCGCCGCGGAAGCGCACCGCGCGGCGACGGAGCTTGCCGCCAACCGCGCACGGCAGTCCCGGCTGGACGAGGAGATCGCCGGCGCCGAGGAGGCCCAGGCGGCCGCGGCGTCCAGCATCGCCCACACCGGGTCCACCCTCACTGAAGTCCAGGAGCAGGCCGAGGCCCTGGAACTGGCCCTCGACAAACTCCGGGCGGGCCACCCGGTCCTGGCAGCCCGCATCACAGCGCTCGACGGCACCACCGCCGTGCTGGAACGCGCCGATGCCGCGCGGACCCGGGTGGAACAGGCCGCCGCACGTTCCGCGGACGCCCGGCACCAACTGGAGCTGGCGCTTCCCGGCGCCGGCTTCGAGTCCGCGGACGCGGCCCGGGCCGTGCTGCTTCCGGCCGCCGACGCCGCGGCACTCGAAGCTGCCGTCCGCGCCGGGCAGGACGAAGCGGCCCGGATTGAGGGGCTCTTTGCCAGCGAGGAACTTGTCCTGGCGGCGCACGAGCTCGAAACAGAAGGACCCCTCGTCGAGGACTTCATGGAACAGCTCCGCGCAGACGCTGCCGCGGCGGAACGCTCAGCCCGGGACGCGGAACTCGCGGCCGGCCTCGCGGAAAAATCCGCGCGGACCCTCGGCGCTATCGCCGCCAACTATGCGCAGCTTGCGGCGGCAGGACGGGAACCGCGGGAACGGGCGGCACTGCTGGCCGCCGTCGCCGACGCGGCCCGCGGTGCGGGAGACAACACCTACCGCATGAGCCTGAACAGCTACGTGCTCGCGGCCCGGCTCGAACAGGTGGCCGTCGCTGCCTCGGAACGGCTCATCGGCATGAGCGACGGCCGCTACACCCTGCAGCACACCGACGCCAGGGCGGCCCGCGGGCAGAAGTCCGGGCTCGGCCTGGAGGTCGTGGACCAGTGGACCGGGCAGCGCCGCGACACCGCAACGCTCTCCGGTGGTGAGTCCTTTATGGCCTCACTCGCTCTGGCTCTCGGCCTTGCGGACGTGGTGCAGCAGGAATCCGGCGGTGTCGACATTGAGACGCTGTTCGTGGACGAGGGATTCGGCAGCCTCGACGAACAGGCGCTCGAGCAGGTCATGGATGCCCTGGAGGGGCTCCGCGACGGCGGACGGGTGGTCGGCCTGGTGAGCCACGTGGGCGAAATGAAACAGCGCATCAGCACCCAGCTCCAGGTGGTCAAGGGACGCAACGGTTCCACCCTGCACATCGCCGACGACGCCCAGGCCTGACACGCGTCCGCGGGCCCGGCGACCGCCACGGCAGCCGGCCCCGCGGAGACGGCAACAGTTGCGGATACACTTGGGGTGTTACCGGGTCGCGCGCATCGGGAGGAGGGACGATGCGCACCATCGAACGAACCCGGAATCATGACCCTTTCAACGCGTTCCCAAGCGCCCGTTTCCGCGGCGCCCCAGTTCCCTGACACCCTTTCCTCCTGTCCCGGGTCCGACTCCGCGCCGGGACCCGGCACTCTGCGCGCGACGCCCCGCAGGGGCGGCCGGTACGCCCGCTTGCCGCTCCTCGCCGGACGAGGCTTTGTCCCGCTCGGGCTTTTTGCCCGCCTCCCGCTCGCCATGCTCACTGTCGGCGCCCTCACCCTGGTCACCGCCGTCACCGGTTCCTATGCCGTCGGCGGCGTGTCAGCCGGCGCGGTAGGCATTGGCTCGGCGCTCGGTGCCCCCGTGCTGGGCGCGCTGGCGGACCGGCGCGGCCAACGCCCGGTGCTGGTGATCGCCGCCGTCTTCAACACGGTCGCCGTCATCGCCCTGATCCTCGCCGTCTATCTGGTCCCGGGCGGACCGGACCTCGCCACCGCCTTCCCCTTCCTGGCGGCCGCCTTCTTGGCCGGGGCCAGCGGCCCCCAGGTGGGCCCGCTGTCCCGGGTCCGCTGGATGGCCCTGACCTCCCGCGGCGGACGCGACGCCAACCCCGCGGACCTGGACACGGCACTGTCCTACGAAAGCACCGCCGACGAACTGACCTTCGTCTTGGGCCCGGCGCTCGTGGGCATCCTCGCCAGCATGGTCGCACCATGGCTGCCCCTCGCCCTCGCCGCGGCCCTGACCATCACGTTCGTCCCGGCGTTTGCCGTGCACCCCACCCACCACGCAGTGGTCCGGACGCCGGCGCGGACAGCGGCCGGCGCCGCCCGGGCGAAACAGCTCCGGGCTTCCCTGCCGGCCGGACAGCGTGCGGGCGCCTTCGCCGCCGTCGCGCTTCCCGTGCTGGCCATGGTCTGCATGGGAACATTCTTCGGCTCGACCCAGACCGCGCTGAGCTCCTTCTCCGCCAGCTTCGCCACCTCCGAGCTGGCCGGCCTCCTCTACGCGGTGATGGGCCTGAGCTCCGCCGCGGCGGCCCTGTCCGTGGCGTACTGGCCCCAGCGGTTCACAGCGAACGCCCGCTGGCTCGCCTGCGCGGCACTGATGGCAGGACTTGCGCTGCTGCTGTTGCTGCCGTCGGCCGCGCTTCCCATGGTCCTCGTGCTCCTGGTCCTCGGCCTGCCGGTCGGACCACTCATGGTCACGGTCTTCGCAATCGGCGGCCTCGTCGCCCCGGCCGGAAAACCCGGCACGGTCATGACCGCACTGGCGAGCGGCATCGTCGCCGGCACCGCAATCGGCTCATCCGTTGCAGGGCAGCTGGCGCAGAACCACGGGTACTCCACCGCGTTTGTGGTGCCGGTATGCGCGGCCGCGGCACTGTTCCTGCTCGGAACGGCAGCCGCCGTCGTGCTCCGGCAACAGAACAGGACGGTGGCGCCGGCTGCTTGAGGGGTCCGGCGGCGGGGGAGTTGGGGTGCGCGTCAGCCCAGCTGGCTTTCGATGCGCCGGGCGCTAGCGGCCAGGGCAGCGGCCACTTCCTCGGGATCCTGGGCGGCGCGGATATATACGACGGCGAGCGCCGCCGGCCGCCCGCCCGGAACCTGGATGGGGACGGCCAGGGAGGAGACGCCGGAGATGACCTCGTCGTGGCTGGCGGAATAACCGCGGCGGCGCGCCTCGGCCGCTTCGGCCCGGTAGGGGATGCCGGGCGCGGCGGCGGCCCATTCCTGTTCTGACAGGGCGGACTGGATTGCGATGCCGGGGGCGCCGGCACTGATCGGATGCCGGGAGCCCGGATGCTGGACCACCGCGGCCCCGGTGTGCCGCGGATCCACGGTGACCAGGGTGACGCAGTCCTCGTGGTCCCAGACGGCGACGAAAGCACTCATCGTCAGCGCATTCGCGAGCTGGGTGAGCTCGGGCAGGGCCGCCGTCTGCAGGTTCCGCGACACCCCGCGGGCCAGGACGGCGAGGCCCGGGCCGGGCTGGACCCGGCCGCGGTCGTCGCGCACCAGCAGGGAGTGGTCCTCGAGGGTGCGGAGGATGCGGTAGGCGACGGAACGGTGCACCCCCATCGCGTCGGCGAGTTCGGCGATGGTCAGCGGGTGCTGGGCGTCGGCCAGGATTTCCAGGGCGCGGATGCCGCGCGACAACGTCTGGGACGGGGAAGCCTGGGCGCTGCCGGCGGTCGGGGTCATGGGTCCATCCTAGGTGCGGGCGGCGGTGAAGCCGGGAGGCGCCGTGGGGCTCTTGTGCTCCGCCTCACAGTGCGCTAGCGTTCTATATGGGAATTACGTGTTCGATTATAGAACAAAAACCAACGCCGCCGCCATCCGCAAGGGATCATTGATGATTGCCAAGCCCCGCACCGAGTCCGTTCCGGGCCGTATGTCCGCGCCCCGGTCCCACCAATTCCGCGGCAGCCTGGGCAGGTACGCCACCGGTGTCGCGATCGTGACATTCGACGGCGTCACGAAGCGCCACGGCATCACCGTCAATTCCTTCACCTCGGTGTCCATGGACCCGCCGCTCGTACTTGTCAGCATCGCCCGCGCAGCGAAGGCCCACGACGAGCTCGCCGGCCGTCCCTTCTCTGTCAACATCCTTGGTGCGGAGCAGCGGCAGCTTGCCATGCACTTCGCCGGCCGTCCCGGGCCCGAGCCGCTCTGGGCCGAGGGCGAAACAGCACCGCGGCTATCCAATGTCCTCGCCTACTTTGAATGCAGGCCCTGGGCGGCGTACGACGGCGGCGACCACACGCTCTACATCGGCGAGGTGGTGGACTTCAACTACCGCAACGGCGATGCGCTGGCCTTCGCGAACGGCACCTTCACGACCATCCCGGAAAGCCTGCTGGGCATGGAAGACCTGCTCTGACCCCAGCAGTCCGACTCAGGCCTTATCGGCACAGCTCAACGATGACTGGAGAAGCAGTAATGGGTATCCGTACCGGACAGCAGTACCTGGACAAGCTCAACGACATGACGCCCCACGTGGTGATCGACGGTGAGGTCGTCAGTGACAAGATCGCCGAGCACCCCGCGTTCCGCAATGTGGCACGTTCCTACGCGAAGCTCTTCGACATGCAGCACGGCCCCAGGTACCAGGACGCACTGACGTACACCTCGCCCACCACCGGTGACCTCGTCAACGCCTCCTTCCTGGTGCCGAAGACCGTCGGGGACCTCGAGCGCCGCCGCCGTGCCATCTCCACGTGGGCCGAGTCCTCCAACGGCTTCCTGGGCCGCTCCGGCGACTACATGAACTCCTCCCTCACCGCCCTCAGCACGGCCGGCAAGTGGTTTTCCCAGGCGGATCCCAGGTTCGGCGAGAACATCCGCAACTACTACGAGTGGGCCCGCGAAAACGACGTCCTGGCCACGCACACCCTGATCCCGCCGCAGGTCAACCGCTCGGTCTCCGGATCTGAACAGCTCGGGGGCCAGCTTTCGGCCCGGATTGTCGAGGAGCGCGAGGACGGCATTGTCATCCACGGCGCCCGCATGCTGGCCACCATCGCCCCGATCGCGGACGAGCTCCTGGTCTTCCCTTCCACGGTGCTTCGCGGCACTCCGGACGACGCGCCATACTCCTACGCGTTCGCCATCCCCAACGACGCTCCGGGCCTGCGCTACCTGTGCCGCACCTCGCTGTACAACGGCGGAAGCACCCATGACGAGCCGCTCGCCTCCCGCTATGAGGAAATGGACGCCGTCGCGATCTTCGACCACGTCTTCGTCCCCAACGAGCGCATCTTCATGCTGGGCAACCCGCAGCTGTGCAACGGCTTCTACTCCGAAACCGGCGCCGCCGCCCTGATGACGCACCAGGTTGTCACCCGCACGATCGCCAAGAGTGAGTTCTTCCTGGGCCTGGCGTCCGAACTCGCCGACTCGATCGGCATCGACGGTTTCCAGCACATCCAGGAGGACATCGCCGAACTGATTGTCGACGTCGAAATCGGCAAGGCGCTGGTCCGGGCCTCCGAGGCGGACGCGCAGCTCAACGAGGCCGGCGTCATGCTGCCGAAGTGGTCCACACTGAATGCCGCCCGCAACTGGTATCCGAAGGTCGCCCAGCGCTTCCCGCAGATCATCCGCAAGTTCTCCGCCTCCGGGCTTATGGCCCTTCCCGGCGAAGCGGACGTCAACAGTGACGCCCGTGCCGACATCGAGATGTACCTGCAGGGCAAGTCGCTGACCGGTCCCGAGCGCGTCCGGCTCTTCAAACTGGCCTTCGACGCCTCCGTCTCCGGCTTCTCCGGCCGGCAGTCGCTCTACGAGTACTTCTTCTTCGGTGACCCGGTGAGGATGGCCGGCGCGATGGTGAACAGCTATGACCGCGGGCCCGTGCGGGCCCGGGTCCGGGAGTTCCTCAACCGCGCCGACTGACGGGCAACTCCGCCGTCATTTAGGGGCGGCGGGGAAGCTTTTTTCAAAGATGTGTGACCTGGCACATATTTCATAGTAAGATTCAGAATACTAACTGACCGTTCGATCAGTAAATCCAGAGGCATTCAGTTATTCTCTTCGCACCCATCCCGGGCAGCACCTCTGCCCCCAGCAACGGAGTTCCAATGACCGCAACTTCACGTGTCGATTCAGAGGCGGGCCCCAGCAGCAAGCATGAGGAACGCAAAGTCCTCGCGGGCACGCTGGTCGGGACCACCATCGAGTGGTACGACTTCTTCATCTTCGCCCAGCTGACAGCAACGCTGCTGTCGCCGCTGTTCCTGGCCCCGCTGAATGCCTCCAATCCGGGCCTGGCGCAGATCCTGTCCTTCGCCCTCATCGGCATCAGCTTCCTGTTCCGCCCGCTCGGTGCCATCGTCGCCGGCCACCTGGGTGACCGGCTCGGCCGCAAGGCCATGCTGGTCTTCACCCTCATCATGATGGGTGCCGCCACGGCGCTGATCGGCATGCTGCCGACCTACGCCCAGATCGGCTTCTGGGCTCCGGTCCTGCTGATCCTGCTCCGCGTCATCCAGGGCTTCTCCGCCGGCGGTGAATGGGGCGGCGCCGCCCTGATGGCTGTCGAGCACGCTCCCAAGAGCAAGCGCGGCCTGTTCGGCGCGTACCCGCAGATCGGTGTTCCGGTCGGCATGATCCTGGCCACCGGCCTGCTCTACTTCCTCAACACGTCCATGTCCAAGGAGGACTTCGCGTCCTGGGGCTGGCGTGTGCCGTTCCTGCTCTCCATCGTGCTGATCGTCGTCGGCTACCTGATCCGCCGCGCCGTGGCCGAGAGCCCGGTCTTCAAGGAACTGTCCGAGCGCAAGGAGGAGAGCAAAGCGCCCCTGGGCGAGCTCATCCGGAAGCACAAGAAGGCCGTCCTCTACTCGACGATGATCTTCATCGGCAACAACGCTGCCGGCTACCTCCTGATCGCGTTCTTCATCTCCTACGCCACCAAGTCCCTGAAGATGCCTGTCGCGCAGATCCTGCTGGCCACCACGCTGGCTTCCTTCGGCTGGCTGATCTTCACCCTTGTCGGCGGCTGGCTCTCGGACAAGATCGGCCGCGTCAAGACCTTCCTGATCGGGTACGGCATTGTCTTCGCCTGGATGATCCCGATGTTCGCTCTGATCGACACCAAGAACATCGTGCTCTACGGCGTCGCACTGTTCGTCCTGACCATTGGCTTGGGCCTGTCCTACGGCCCGATGTCCGCGATGTACGCCGAGATGTTCCCGGCAAACGTGCGCTACTCGGGCATCTCGATCGGCTACGCCTTCGGCGCCATCCTGGGCGGTGCGTTCGCGGCCACCATCGCGGAGGCCCTGCTGCAGGGAACGGGGTGGACCGGTTCCATCGGTATCTACATCATGATCCTCTGTGTCATCTCCGCCGTCGGTGTCCTCCTCGCCGGTGAAACCAAGGGCCGCCCGCTCGGCGTCGTGCACCACACGCCGGCTGAAACGGCAAAGCACTAGCAAGCAGCCTGACAGGAGGGGCACGGACCGCTTGGTCCGTGCCCCTCGCCTTTTAACCAGCGCCGTTCAGGCGGGCCGGGCCGCCAGGTGCCGGACGACGTCGTCGTCCCGCACCTGGCGGAAGGTGCGGTAATAGCTGCCGACGGCGCGGAACTGGCCCGGGATGAACAGGCTGAAGACGGCGTCGGCGAGCCGCTCCATTTGCGTCTGTGCCTCCAGCGACGCGACGGGAACCCCGACGACGACCCTCGCCGCACCTGCCGCCCGGACGGCCTCGACGGCGGCGCGCATCGTCGCACCGGTGGACATCCCATCATCGACGACGATGACCGTTTTGCCTCTCACGGGCAGCCGCGGCCCCGGGTAGGCTCCGGCGCGGCGCTGCAGTTCTGCCCGTTCGTTGCTTTCCACCACGTCCAGCGCGGACCTGCTGACACCGATGGTGAGGAGCCGGTCCACAAGGTCCAGATTCCGGCGGCCGCGGAACTGGGGGAAGGCGGAGGCGAGAAGCCTGCCTGCCTGCCCGCGGTCCGTGTATTGCATGCCCATAAGACGCACCTCCGGTTCCGGCCCAGTTGCTGCGGCCAGCCTACGTCCGGCGGGGAAGCCACGCGAGGCCGGGGCCGGATTCCTCCAGCGGGCAGTCCTATCCATCCATCGAATGGAGATACGGCGGTAGGCTGTCCAGTGGGGGTTGGGCCGTGGTGGCCTCACCACTTTGTTGGCCCGAACTACGTGGGGGAATCAATGGCCGTACCAGTTGTCGGCGCCAATCTTCAGGCCCGGTTGTCTGCAGCCGTCTCCGTCACGTGCCTGGCAGCCTTACTCGCAGCCTGTGCACCCGCCACCGAAACCCGGACCCCCACGCTGGATCTTGCCGCGGCCAAGGAGTCCACTCGCGCGCAGCAAGATGAGCTGGTGTCGGTGATCCCGTCGTCGGCTGTCGCGGCGACGCAGCAGACCGGGACCTCCCGTGCTCTTTTTGAGTGCGGGACCGGCGGCTACTACTGGCCTGGCACCCTGGATGTTGTCCTCAGCGCTGACGCCGACGGCCGTGCGCTGCTGGAGCAGATCAAGGCTGACCGGTCCGCCAGAAGCGGCTGGACTGTCAAGGACAAGACGAGCGTCAACGGAGATCCGGAGCTGGTGATCGTCAGCCAGGACGGCTTCCGGCACTCGATCGATTTCAACCCGGAGCGGAACGCGCTCAATGTCCTGTCCTCGTCCGCGTGCTTCGGTATGGCGGGAACCCCCGAACCGGGCGTCGACTATTAGACGCCCAGGAAGCTGACGGCGCCCTGTTTAAAGGCGCGGCTGGTGATGGCGTTGGTGTGGTTCCGGCCCGGCAGGATGAGCTGCTCGACCATCGCCCCGGCCTTCGCGCCCAGGGCGGCGAGTTCCGGCATCGACGCGGCGCGCTCGTCCTTTTCCCCGGCCACGAGCAGCATCGGCATGTGCGGCACGGCCTCGGCGGGATCGAATGGCTCGCTTTCGATGGCCTCCACGAGGGACAGCAGCGAGAAAATGTTGTTGCTGGGCAGCATCTGCGCCATCTTCAGCAGCCCCGCGGTGGACGCATCCGCGATCGGGGTGCCATCCGCAAGGTAGCGCTGCGCGGCAGCCAGGTCGAAGTCGGCCAGCGGATCGGCGACATTGGGGCCGCCCAGGACCAGCCGGTGCACCAGCTCATGCTGGGTGGCGCCGAACTCCCAGGCGAGCCGGGAGCCGAGCGAGTAGCCGATCAGGTCCAGCCCGCTGGACGGGTCGCCGTCACGCAGGGGGCGGACGCCGGCGTCGAACGCGATCTGCAGCAGATCGGCGCGGATCCTGCTGGGCGCGTAGGAGTCCATGTCCTCGGGGGCTCCGCTGCGGCCGTGGCCGGGCAGGTCCACCGTGATGACGCGGCGGCCGGCTTCCAGCAGCGCGGTCAGCCAGCCGGTGTCCTCCCAGTTGAGCTTGGAGGAGGAGGAGAAGCCGTGCAGCAGCAGCACCGGTCGCAGTCCGGCGTCGGATTCTGGCTCGTGCACCCCGACGTACAGCTGGGGGTCGGTGCCCTCGACGGTGTGGGAATGCTGTTCGCCGGTGTGTCTGCCGCTCATGGTGTCAGTCCTCATCAAGTACGGCGCTCAGGCGGACCCGGCGCTTCGGTGCCTCTTCCTTCGGGACCGTGCCCACAATGCCGGCGGTGTTGTCCGGCACCTCGAACACAATCAGGGGCTCGCCGACATTGATCTTGTCGCCGGGCCCGCCGTGGATACGCACTACCTTACCTGCCTGCGGGCTCGGCAATTCAACGGCCGATTTGGTGGTTTCGACCTCGACGAGCGGCTGGTTGCGCTCCACCTGGTCGCCCGGGGAAACCAGCCATTCGAGCACGGTGGCCTCGATCAGGCCCTCGCCGAGGTCCGGCAGCGGGAAGGAAATTTCAGCCACGTTTGTACTCCAATACTCGCTGGATGCCAAAGAGGATCCGGTCAATGTTCGGGATGTATTCGTCTTCCAGATCGCCCGAGGGATACGGGACGTCGAAGCCGGTCACACGCTCCACCGGCGCCTTGAGCGTGTCGAAGCACGCCTGGGTGATCAGCTGGGCCACCTCGGCGCCCAGCCCGGAGGTCAGCGGCGCTTCATGGACGACGACGGCGCGGCGCGTCTTGCGCACGGAGGCGGCCAGCGCCTCCGCATCGATCGGCTTGAGCCAGCGCAGGTCCAGGACCTCGATGTCGATGCCGTCCTCGGCGGCGAGCTCGGCCACCTGGAGGCACCGTGCCACCATGGCGCCCCACGCGACCAGCGTGAGGTGGCGTCCCGCGCGCATGACCTTGGCGCCGGTGGGGGAGCCGCCATCCGCGTCGTGGCTGGCGGTGTCCACCTCCCCCTTTTGCCAGTAGCGGGACTTCGGCTCCATGAAGATCACCGGGTCCGGACGGGTGGCGGCGTACTTGAGCAGGTGGTAGGCCTCGTGCGGGTTCGACGGCGAGACCACCTTGAGCCCGGGTACATGCGCGAAGAGTGCCTCCAGGCTTTCACCGTGGTGTTCGGGGGCCCGGATGCCGCCGAAGCTGGGCACGCGCAGCGTGATCGGCATCGGCATGGTGCCGCGGCTCCGGTAGTTCATTCGCGCAATCTGGCAGACGATCTGGTTGATGGCCGGGTAGGCGAAGCCGTCGAACTGAACCTCCGGGATGGGGTGGAACCCGGCCATCGCCAGGCCCACGGACATGCCGAGAATGCCGGATTCGGCCAGCGGGGTGTCAAAGACGCGCTGTTCGCCGTGTTTGGCCTGCAGCCCGTCAGTGATCCTGAAGACGCCGCCGAGCCGGCCGCAGTCCTCGCCGAAGATCAGGGTCCTGGGATCTTCCGCGAGGACCTCGTCGAGGGCCCGGTTCAGGGCCTGCTGCATGGACATCACGGTGGTGGAAGCGGGCGTGTGCACTTTCCCGCTTTCAAGGGTCGAGTTAGACATGTTCGGACTCCTCGCGCCAGTTGGCGGCCTGGGCCTGCAGGGCAGGGGTGGTTTCCTGGAAGACCAGGTCAAACATTTCGGTGCCGGGGCGGGAGCCGAGCGCCTGGATGCCGGTGCGGATCTGCTCCTCCTCGGCCTTCGCCGCGGCCAGGGCCCCGGCGAAGAACGCCTCGTCGGCGATGCCGTCGGCGAGCAGCCGCTGCCGGAGACGTTCCAGCGGGTCCATGCCGGCGCCGTCGCGCTCCTCGTCGAGCGAGCGGTAGCGTCCCGGATCGTCGGAGGTCGAGTGCGGGCCGCGGCGGTAGGTCATGGCCTCGACGAGCACGGGGCCGTGGCCGGCCCGGGCGTGTGCGAAGGCACGCCGGGTTGCCTCGACGACGGCGATGACGTCATTGCCGTCGATCTGCAGTGCCGGCATGCCGTAGCCGGCGGCGCGGGCGGCGACGGAGCCGCCGGCCACCTGGCGTTCGGTGGGAACCGAGATCGCCCAGCCGTTGTTCTGGACGAAGAACACGACGGGGGCGTTCATCACGGCGGCGAAGTTCAGGGCCTCGTGGACATCGCCCTGCGAGGACGCGCCGTCGCCGAAGTACGTCATGGCGACGCCGAGCTTGCCGTCGGCGGTGCCGGCCAGCGTCTGGCCGTGGGCCCAGCCCACAGCGTGCAGCACAGAACCCGCCACTACGGCCTGGATCGGGGCGAGCCGGGACTGCTGCGGGTCGTAGAGCCCGCCGTGCCAGGTGGCCTTGTGGGTGGACATGTACGCCACCATGTCCACGCCCATGGTGCGGGCGACGCCCATTTCCCGATAGGTGGGGAAAACGAAGTCCCGGGTGGTGTCCACGGCGTAGCCGCTGCCCACCTGGGCCGCTTCCTGGCCGAGCTCGGGAGCGTAGCCGGGGATGATGCCCTGGCGCTGCCAGGCAATGGCCGAGGTATCCAGGTGGCGGACGGCCACCATCAGCGAGTAGAGCTCGCGGAGCTGGGCGGGAGTGAGCGGTTCGGCGGCATCGCCGGAAGCCACGGGAAGTGTGTCCATGGTTGTGACCCTAGTCACCGGCCCGCCGCTGGGCAATCAGCCGCCAAATCACTGACCAGACTGCACAAGAATGCCAGTCGTAACGCCGCCTGGCCTTACAGCTTGTGCAGTTAGTCGGGTTGCTGCGCGCGGTCGCGGGTCAGTCGGGCTCCGATCCAGCAGGCCGCGGCAATGCCGGCGACCAGGGCGATGGTGCTGACGAGTTGTTTGCTGCTCTCCGGGCTGCTGAAGCCGACGGCGAAGATCAGGGCCAGGAGCGCCAGGCCGAAGATGGTCAGCCCCGGGAAGCCCCTCATGCGCAGCGGCAGCTCGGTGCCCTCGCGGTCGGCGCGGCGGCGGAGGATCAGCTGGGACACAAGCGCGGAGCCCCAGACCATCAGGCAGGTCGAGCCGACCAGCTGGAACAGTGCCGGCAGGATCTGCTCCGGGAAGAGCAGCTCCAGGACGGTGGCCAGGAAGCCGAACGCCACGGAGACGCCGACGGCGGCCGCCGGCACCCGCGCCTTGTTGACCTTCGAGAGGAACCGGGGAGCCTCGCCGCGCTCGGACAGCGAGAAGACCATCCGGGAGGCGCCGTAGAGATTCGCGTTCAGTGCCGAGAGGAGCGCGACGACGGCCACCAGGGTGATGGCGGCGCCGGCACCGGGGATGCCCGCCATGTCCAGTACGCCGGCGAACGGCGACGCCAGGGCCTCCGAGGTGTAGGGGAGGACGGCGGCGATGACGAACACCGAGCCGATGTAGAAGACCAGGATGCGCCAGACAACGGTGCGGATCGCCTGGGCCACGCTGTGCCGGGGATTCTCGGTCTCGGCGGCGGCCACGCTGACAATCTCGGTGCCGCCGAAAGCGAAGATCACGACGAAGAGCGCGGTGGCGATGCCGCCGAGGCCCGCGGGGGCAAAATTGGCGGTGAAGTTGGTGAGTCCGGGGGAGGGGACGTCCGGCAGCCAGCCCAGCAGCAGGGCGGTGCCGATGCCGAGGAACGCCAGGATGGCGGCCACCTTGAGGATGGCGAACCAGAACTCGAACTCGCCGAAGTTCTTCACGCCGGCGAGGTTGACCGCCGTGAACAAGACCATAAAGATCAGGGACAGGGCCCAGACCGGGATGGCCGGCCACACGGTAAACAGCAGGGCGGCCGCGCCGAGGGCTTCGGCGGCGATGACAACCACCAGCTGCAGCCACCAGAGCCAGCCCACGGTGGCGCCGGCGGTCCTGCCCATGGCCTTTGCGGCGTAGACGGAAAACGCGCCGCTGTTGGGGTTGGTGGCGGCCATTTCGCCGAGCGCCCACATCACCAGGATGATCAGGGTTCCCGCGACCAGGTAGGAGATCAGGACGGCGGGTCCGGCGGCCTGGACTCCGGCCCCCGAGCCGAGGAACAGTCCGGCGCCGATGGCGCTCCCGAGTCCCATCATGGTGAGTTGGCGTGGCTTCATGCTGTGGCCGAGTTTCAGGCCGGGGCGCTCCGCGGTGGACTTCATTGTCATGCTGGCGAACCTTCGTGTGGTGTGGACCTGTCAGTCCTTATGGGACCTATTGAATTTACCGTCAGGGAACGGGGTCCACGTGCGCCGGCCGTGAGAACATGGTGACAGTTTGTTGGCAGGAGACGCAGTTTCCACAACGGTTTGTCATGCAAACCCGTCTGCAGGAGGAACATTTGATGGACGTTGATGCCCTGGATGCGAAGATTGTCCGATTCTTCACGGATTCACCCCGGGCCCCGGTGCTGGAGGCCTCCCGCGTCCTCAAAGTTGCCCGCGCCACCGTACAGTCACGGCTGGACCGGATGCAGGACAGCGGCGTTATCGGTTCCTGGGTGCCGCAGCCGGATCCGGCCCACTTAGGGTTCCCCGTCGTCGCATTCTGCTCCCTGACAATCAACCAGGACCTCGGACACGACGCGGTGGTCGAGGCCCTCGCGGAGATCCCGGAACTGATCGAAATCCATACTGTGTCCGGCAGTTCGGACCTCATGGCCCGCATTGCGGCCCGCTCCAACCCGGACCTGCAGCGTGTGCTGGATGCCATGATCGCCACCCGGACAGTGCTTCGCTCGTCCTCGGTGATTGTGCTGAACACCCATTTCCAGGGCCGCACGCTCCCGCTGCTGGAAGCCGCCGCCGCGGGACGCTGAGCAGGGCAGCCCCTCGCGCGGCTCCGGCGGCCCAGTGTGACCTGAAACATTTTGCGCCCGGGAGGGGGCGTCGTAGAATTAGTTCTAGTCAGTCTGACTATAACTAATCCGGCGGTCGGGCCGGAACTGTCCGGGCGGTCCTCCAAACCGGCCCGGAGCCTCAGGATGCGGGGTGAAGCACCATCTACACAGCAGCTGCCAACGTCTCGGAGCGCCAGCTCGCGCCGCCGTCGTTGGCCATCTCCACGGTGATCTTCGCCCTCCGCCCCAGCGAGCGTTCCGGACGTCCCACCCTCTGGATCCCGCTGGTGCGCCGCATCCGCGAACCGTTCAAGGGCCTGTGGGCGCTGCCCGGCGGCCCGCTGACCCATGCCGAGTCCCTGCCGGACGCCGCCTCGCGGAACCTGCAGGAGACCACCGGGCTGGCGCCCAGCTACCTCGAACAGCTTTACGCGTTCGGTGGCCTGCACCGTTCGCCCACGCAGCGCGTCGTTTCGATTGTGTACTGGGCGCTGGTCCAGCCCACCGAGGCCGCGCTCGCGGACGAATCCGAGAATGTCCGGTGGTTCCGCGCTGACCGGCTCGGCGACCTGGCCTTCGACCACAACGCGATCGTCGACTACGCGCTCTGGCGGCTGCGCAACAAGATGGCCTACGGGTCCATCGCGTACCACCTGCTCGGCGAGTACTTCACCCTGGCCCAGGTCCGGGAGGTCTACGAGGCCGTCCTGGACCGCGAGCTGGACCCGGCCAACTTCCGCCGCCAGGTCAAGGCCACGCCCGAGATCGAAGAAACCGACCAGTACCTGCAGGGCGGCAAACACCGTCCGCCCCGCCTCTACCGCTTTACCGGCCGCCCAGGCCTTGACCCAGACAACAGGAGCACACCATGAGCAGCGTCAATACGGCCATCCAGCTGATCACGCGCGAGCAGGCCACCAGCAACAGCGCCAAGGGCAGGGCAACAGCCGCCACGTGCAGCCCGGCGCTCGCCCGCGGGCCCTGGGACAATGACCTCTCCGAGGCCCTCGCCGGTGTCCCCGCCTACGGCCCAGGAGCCTCCGTCGCGGACGTCGCGCCGGCGTCGACCCCCCGGCAGGGCCAGCTCCCGGAGGAATACAAGACGGCCAGCGACGCCGAACTCGACACACGGATCAGGGCCGCCAAGGCAACGCTCGGGGACCGCGCCGTGGTCCTTGGCCATTTCTACCAGCGCGACGAAGTGGTGGCATACGCCGACTTCGTGGGTGACTCCTTCCAGCTCGCCAACGCGGCGCTGACCCGTCCGGACGCCGAAGCCATCATCTTCTGCGGTGTGCACTTCATGGCAGAAACCGCCGACATCCTGTCCCGCCCGGACCAGGCCGTGATCCTGCCCAACCTGGCCGCGGGCTGCTCCATGGCGGACATGGCGGACATCGACTCCGTGACCGAATGCTGGGAACAGCTCGAGGAACTGTTCGGCACCGAGCCCGGCGCCGACGGCCGGGTCCCGGTCATCCCGGTCACCTACATGAACTCCTCGGCCGCGCTCAAGGGCTTCTGTGGGGAGCACGGCGGCATCGTGTGCACGTCCTCGAACGCTGCCACGGTCCTGGAATGGGCGTTCGAGCGCGGCCAGCGCGTGCTGTTCTTCCCGGACCAGCACCTGGGCCGCAACACCGCCAAGGCCATGGGCGTGCCGCTGGAACAGATGCCGATGTGGAACCCGCGCAAGGACCTCGGCGGCAACGACGAACAGACCCTGCAGGGCTCCCGGGTGATCCTGTGGCACGGCTTCTGCTCGGTCCACAAGCGCTTCAACGTGGCCCAGATCGAGAAGGCCCGCGCCGAGTTCCCCGGGGTCCAGGTGATCGTGCACCCGGAATGCCCCATGGAAGTGGTGGATGCCGCCGATTCCGCCGGGTCCACCGACTTCATCCGCCAAGCCATTGCCGCCGCGACCGAGCCCACCACTTTCGCCGTCGGCACCGAGATCAACCTCGTCAACCGGCTGGCCGCGGAAAATCCGCAGCACACCATCTTCTGCCTGGACCCGGTGATCTGCCCCTGCTCCACGATGTACCGCATTCACCCCGGCTACCTCGCCTGGGTCCTGGAAGCGCTGGTGCGGGGCGAGGTGGTCAACCGCATCACGGTGGAGGACGCCGTCGCCGCCCCGGCCAGGGTTGCCCTCGAGCGGATGCTGGCGGCCCGGCCGTGACCAGGCCGCTGCGTTTGGTAGTTGTCGGCAGCGGCATTGCGGGACTGTACGCAGCGCTGCTGGCCTCTGACGCCGTTCTTGACGCTGCGCCCGACGGCGGTCCGGCCTTTGAGGTGGTGCTCCTGACCAAGGGAACGCTCGAGCAGAGCAACACCTTCTACGCCCAGGGCGGCGTCTCGGCCGTCCTCACGCCGGCGGAGGCCGCGCCCGGCGATTCCGTCGCAGCCCACATCGCCGACACCCTCGCCGCCGGCTCCGGGCTCAACGACCCCACCGCCGTGCGGGTCCTGTGCACCGAGGCAGTCCGGGACATCGCGGGGCTGCAGCGGTTCGGCGTCCAGTTCGACGGCGGGCCCGGCGGCGGACCGGCGCTTGGCCTTGAGGCGGCCCACTCCGCCGCCCGCATCCTGCACGCCGGCGGCGACGCGACGGGTGCCCGCATCGCCCGCGCCCTCGTCGCCGCCGTCCTGGACCGCGCGTTGCTGGGACGGCTAAGGGTCGAGACCGGAGCCTTCGTGACCGAACTCCTCACCGGGCACCGCGGAGCCGGGCCGGCGGGCGGGACCGCCCGGGTCACCGGCGTCGCCTACCTGTCCCACGGGCAGCCCCGGCGCTTGGACGCTGACGCGGTGCTCCTGGCCACCGGAGGCGCCGGACGGATCTTCGCCCGGACGTCCAACCCCTCCGTCGCCACAGCCGATGGCCTGGCCCTGGCCTGGCGGGCGGGGGCGGCCGTCCGGGACCTGGAGTTCTTCCAGTTCCACCCCACCACCCTGGCGGCGGACGAGATCCCCGGCGGCCCGCCCGCACTGCTCATCTCCGAAGCGGTCCGCGGGGAAGGTGCCGTCCTGCTCGACGCAGCCGGCCACCGCTTTATGCCCGACTACCACCCGGACGCCGAACTGGCACCGCGCGACGTCGTCTCCCGCAGCATCGCCCTGCACCTCGCCGCGACGGGCGCCCCGGCGGACAGCCCCGTGTACCTCGACGCCCGCGGAATCGAGGCCACCCGCGGTCCCGGTTTCCTGGCACGGCGGTTCCCCACCATCACCGCCGCCACCCGCGCCGCCGGCTACGACTGGACCACCCAAACGCTTCCGGTGTCCCCGGCGGCCCATTACTGGATGGGAGGCGTGGCCACCGACCTCTGGGGCCGCACCTCCGTGCCGGGACTCTACGCCGCCGGTGAAGTCGCGTGCACCGGCGCGCAGGGCGCCAACCGGCTGGCCAGCAATTCGCTCCTGGAGGGGCTGGTCTTCGGCCGGCGCGCGGTGGAGGCTTTCCTGGGTGACGAAACGGGCTGGGCGTCGGATAGGGCGTCGTCCGACGCCGTTCCTCCGCGTGCTCCCCACGATCGCCCTAACCTCGCAAGCTCGGCCAGGGAACCCGGATCGCGTGGGCCCACGGCCGCGGGCGGCCTCCCCTTGACGCACGCTTCCGGAACGCCGTCGAACGACGGCCGGCAGGCAGCCCTGGGTGCCGGCCGGGAATATCACCCGGCGGCGCCCGATGGTGTTGCGAAGACTGTGGCTGGTCCCGGGCCGTTCTCGCGCGACGCTCTGCGGCGCCTCATGACCAGCGCGGCTGGCGTGTTGCGCAGCGGCGAGCAACTGCGGGAGGCGCAGGCCACCCTTGCTGTCTGGGCCGCCGTCGTCCGTCCCGAGATCGTGACGGACGCGGTGGACCCGTCCGGGCACGAGGACCGGAACCTGCTCCTGGCCGCCCAACTGCTCGTCGCCGCAGCGCGGAAGCGGACCGGCTCGGTGGGCGCCCACTACCGGGCGGACGCCGGCACCGCCGCCGCCCTTATCGCAGTGCACGCGGCCCCCGGCCGCTCCGCCCTGCCGGCCGGCACACACAGCCACCGGAATGCCGCCGTATCCCGTCCGAAGCAAAGGATTTCGTCATGACAGCACCCGCCGCAGCCCGCCCGGCCGCCCTCCCGGTGACGGCGCTCGCCGGAACCCTTCCCGCAGCCGCTGTCGACGCCGTGCTGCGGGCCGCCCTGGACGAGGACGCACCCTACGGCGACATCACCTCGCAGACACTCATCCCCGCGGACACACGCGCGACGGCGGTCCTGGCCGCACGCGTCCCCGGCGTGCTCAGCGGCGGGGAGGTGTTCGCGGCCGCGATGAAGCTCACGGACCCCGGCGCCGACGTCGAACTCCTCGTGGCTGACGGTTCCGCCTTCGCCGCCGGCACGGCGCTCGCGAGGGTCAGCGGGAACGCCCGCGCCGTGCTGCTCGCCGAACGCGTGGCACTGAACCTGGTCCAGCGGATGAGCGCCATCGCCACCAGGACGGCGGAGTTCGTCGCCCTGGTGGACGGCACCGGGGCGCGCATCACCGACACCCGCAAAACGACGCCGGGCCTGCGGGTGCTGGAACGCTATGCCGTGCGCTGCGGCGGCGGAGCCAACCACCGCTTTGGCCTCTCGGACGCCGTGCTGGCCAAGGACAACCATCTGGCCGTCCTGACCGGGGGAGACCCGTCGAAGCTCACGGCCGTGCTGCGGGAAGCCAAAGGCCGCCTCGGGCACACCACCCACTTCGAAGTGGAGGTGGACAGCATGGACCAGATCGGGCCCGTGCTGGCAGCCGGGGTGGACACCATCATGCTGGACAACTTCACCCTGGCGGACCTTGCCGCCGGGGTGGCCCTGGTGGCCGGCCGGGCCCGGGTCGAGGCCAGCGGAAACGTCAACCTGGCCACCGTGGCCGGCATCGCCGGCACCGGGGTGGACGTCATCTCGATCGGCGGGCTCACCCACAGCGTCGCCGCCCTGGACCTGGGCCTCGACATTGAACTCGGCCTCGGCACGGAACAGAACAACCACCGGACGGCCGGCCAGGCAACGCCATGATCTTCCTCGACGCCGCGGCCACCACACCGGTCCGCCGCGAGGTAATCGAGGCCATGTGGCCGTTCCTTACCGGGGAATTCGGCAACCCCTCAAGCCACCATTCGCTCGGCGACTCCGCCGCCACGGCGCTCGGCGGGTCACGGGCGGCGACGGCCCAGGCGCTGGGCTGCCGCCCGGGCGAGATCATCTTCACCTCCGGTGGCACGGAGGCGGACAACCTGGCCGTCAAAGGCATTGCCCTGGCGCGCCGCGCCGCGGACTCCAGGCTGGACCGGGTGGTGATCAGCGCCGTCGAGCATCCTGCTGTGGAGGAGTCCGCCCGCTACCTGGAACGCGTGCACGGCTTCGCCGTCGACGTGGTGCCGGTGGATTCCTGCGGCCGCGTCACCGGGGAGGCCCTCGCCGCCGCGCTCCGGCCGGAGACCGCGCTGGTCAGCATCATGTACGCCAACAATGAAGTGGGAACGGTGCAGCCGATTGCGGAGCTGGCTGCGCTGGCCCGCGCGCGCGGAATACCGTTCCACACCGACGCGGTCCAGGCAGCCGGCTGGCTCCCGCTCGACACCGCAGCCCTCGGCGTCGATGCCCTGAGTATCTCCGGCCACAAACTGGGGGCGCCCAAAGGGAACGGGGCCTTGTTCGTGCGGGGCCGGATCCGGCTGGAACCTGTGATCCACGGCGGCGGGCAGGAACGCGGGCGCCGGTCAGGGACCGAAAACGTGGCCGGGGCCGTCGCCCTCGCGACGGCGCTCACCCTCGCGCAGACCTCCCCGGGGGACCGTGCGGCCCATGTTGCCGCCCTGCGCGATGACTTCATCCGCGCGGTGCAGGCGTTGGTTCCGGGCGCGGTCCTCACCGGCCACCCGAGCGAGCGGCTGCCCTCCGTGGCCTCGTTCTGCTTCCCGGGGACCAACGGCGAATCCGTGCTGCTGGAACTCGAACGCCAGGGAGTCATCTGTTCCAGCGGCTCCGCCTGCGCCGCGGGGTCGGACGAGCCGTCCCCGGTGCTGCGCGCGATGGGCATCAACGCCGAAACCGCCCAGACCGCGGTCCGCTTCAGCTTCGATTCCACCATCACGGCGGCGGAACTGCAGGAGGCGGCGGCCGCGGTCCGCACCGCCGTCGGCAGCGTCCAGGCCCTCGGCCCAACCAGCTAGCAGCAGGGGCCGTTTTGGGAGCCCAAAACGGCCCCTGCTGCTGGTCAGATGAGGCTGGCGCATCGGGTTCAGCGGTGCCGGGCCCGGCGGAAGATCCAGTGCCGCAACAGGGTAAAGCGGACAGCCGTGGCAGCGAAGCCGGAGATTGTGGTGGTCCATAGCTCGTCGGCGACCGTGGCCGCGGGGTTGATCCAGTGCAGCACGCCGAGGCTGCCGCCGGTGATCAGCAGCGCCACCAGGATGACGATCAGGCCGTTGAGGTGGTCGCGCTTGAGCCGGCGGCGTTCGGTGATCTTAAAGGTCAGCCGCCGGTTCAGCGCCGTGTTCATCAGGGACGTGAGGATGAGGGCTGTCGCGTTGGCCGGCTGCGAACCGAGGTACGGCCGGAGGAAGGCATAGAGCGCCAGCGACGTCACCGTGCAGAGAATGCCGACGCCGGTGAACCTCAGCAGCTGCCGGACCAGCGGGTAGCGGAGTATGCCGCGGTGCCGCCGGCGCGCAGGAGGCCGGCCCGGGGCAGGGGCAGGGGCAGGAGCGGGGGAGTGCTGCTCGAGCTGGGCATCCATCCGCTCAGTACAGCTCGCCGGCAGGGATCTCCACGGCCAGGCGGTTGGACGGGCCCGCGAGGGGGCATGCCCACGCCTCGTTGTAGGCACAGGACGGGTTGTAGGCGAAGTTGAAATCAACGACGAACTCGGCCTCCGGGCCCGAACCCTGCACGCCGTGGAAGGCGCCCTTGATGGTGTCCAGCAGGTAGCGGCCGGCGCCGTAGCTGCCGCCCGGCTGTCCCGCCGTGGCATCACGGAACGGCACAAAGATGCCGCCGCCGTATCCCAGAAGTTTCCAGACGGCGAGCTGGCCCAGTTCCGGCAGATCGAAAGTGCCCAGCCGGACAAACCGGACCACACCGTCGGTGCCGGTCTCAACATTCATTTCCCGCCCCGCGCCCTCGCCCGTCAGCGGGATGTGGAAGCGGTAGATCGGGTCGTAGTCCGCGGTCTTCAGCCCGGCGAAGCTGGACTTGGCAGCCGCGGTCAGCGGTGAGGCCGGGTGCGTGCCGAACATCCGGTCCCGCTCCTGGCGCCAGTACGAATGGGCCTCGGCCGGGTTCTCCGCAGCGATCTTCCGCACGTTGGCGTACAGCGCAAAGGTCCGGAGCCGCCAGTCCGCGATGTCGACGGCGGAGATGTCCGCCACGCTGTCGTGGGCCCCGAAATCCCGGGAGCCAAAATCCTGATCCGCCATGTCCCCAGCGTATCCCGCTTTGCCCGCGGCAAATCGCGCCGCCGGCGGCGGGTCCCGGGCGCCGACCTGGCCGTAGACTTTCGCGCATGCAGACCACCTCCGCACCGCCCGTCAGCCGCGCTGCCGCCGCACTGGCCGAACTCGTGCAGTTCCGCACAGTCTCCTCCCGGCTGGAGCAGGAGGTGGACACCGGCGAGTTTGACGGCTTCATCGCCGCGCTGGCCCGGCTGTATCCCGCTGTCCACGCCGCCCTGGTCCTCGAACGCGTCAACGGCCACGCGCTGCTGTACCGCTGGCCCGGCACCGGCCCGGACGCTGCGGCGCGGCCGGCCGTGCTGATGGCACACTACGACGTCGTCCCGGCCGGCGATCCGGACGGCTGGACCCGGCCGCCGTTTTCCGGGCACAACGACGGGACCTACCTGTGGGGCCGCGGAACCCTCGATGACAAGGGTCAGCTGGTCGCCGTCATGGAAGCAGCGGAAACCCTGCTCACCGCAGGGTTCGCCCCCGCCCACGACCTCTACTTCTCCTTCGGCAACAACGAGGAGACCGCCGGGAACAGCGCAGCGGCCGCGGCGGAACTGCTGGCCGGCCGGGGCGTGAAACCCTGGCTGGTGCTGGACGAGGGCGGCGCCGTCGCCGGCGGGGCCTTCCCGGGCGTGACCCGGCCGGCCGCCGTCGTCGGAGTGGCCGAAAAGGGGATCCTGGACGTGGAACTGCTGACCAGGGATCCCGGCGGCCACGCCTCCACCCCGCCCCGGATGGGCGCCACGGCGCGGCTGGCCCGCGCCATCACCCGGATCGAACGCAGCCCCTTCCCGCAGTCGCTGCCGGACGTGACCGCGGAAATGCTCCGGCGCTTCGGCCCGCACGTCCCCGCTCCCATGCGGGCGGTGTTCGGCAGGCTGTCCGTGTTCCGGGCCCCGGTGACGCTGCTCTTTGGCCGGATGGGAAACGAGACCAACGCGATGACCCGCACCACCGTCGCCATCACCACGCTGGAGGGCAGCGCCGCAGCCAACGTCCTGGCCGCGACAGCCCGGGCGAATGCCAACATCCGGGTGGCCGTGGGGGAAACCGTTGAGGGGACCGTGGAGCGGCTGCGGAGGATCATCCGGGACCCGAAGGTCGAGTTGCGCGTCGTGGAAGGCAACGACCCGTCGCCGGTCTCGGCCCACTCCGGGGCGCAGTGGGAGCTGCTGGAGGGCTGCATTGCCAAGGCCTTCCCGGAGGCGCTCATCACGCCGTACATCATGATGGGCGGCACGGATTCGCGCCGCTTCACCGGCATCTGTGACGCGGTCTACCGCTTCGCCCCGTTCTATATGGATGCCGGGGCGCGGGGCTCCATCCACGCCGTCGACGAGAAGATTGCACTGGAGACCCTGGAACGCGGCGTCGGCTTCTACGAAACGCTGATCCGGGAACTCTGAGCGGCCCGATGTCCCGTTACGCTGGCACCATGACTGGGACGGATACCTTCCGGCGGACGCCGGCCCGCGGCGTTCGCATTGCTTTTGCGCTGGCGCTCGCCGCCGCCGCACTGTCCGGCTGCAGCAGTGAAAGCAAGGGCACCCCCGCCTGGACGGCGGACGGCAGTGCGGGCGCCAGCCCAGCGGCCTCCCCGGCCGGCCCGTCCGCGGCCGGCACGAGCCCGGGCGCCTCGCCAGGGTCCACCGCCTCCGCCTCGGCATCACCGGGCTCGACGGCGGCGGCGTGGAAGGTCTTCACCGATCCGGCGAAGACCGTCAGTTTTGAACTGCCGCAGGAGTGGATCGCCCAGTCGGTAACCCCCGGGGAAGGAACCCTGCCCGGGGCACTGAAGATCGAGGTCAAGGACGCCGACGGCGGTTACCTGGCCACCCTGCAGACCCGTATCCAGCCAACGCCCGCCGCGGCCTGTCCGGACGGCGCCGCGAAACCTTACGTCGTCGTCAACAGCGTCCCGGTGGACTTGCCGCACCGCGGCGGGGAAGGCACCATTGACCCCCGGGTGGTGTTCCGGGTGATTCAGGGCTACAAATACTTCGGCTCCTACGGCATCACCAACGTCGTTGGCGGCGCGGACGGAAAGTCCTGCGTGCTCCAGAACCTGGTCCGCGGCCCTGAGGGCAAGGGCGACTATTCCTTCGGTGACCTGACGGAGCTGAAGGCCTTCGCCACGGACCAGAAGGTTGCGCCGGCCAAGGCTTTCGACACCCTCGACCAGGCCGCCAAGTATGTCAACGAAGGCCCAGAATTCGCCAATGTCCAGCGGATGCTAATGTCTCTGAAGATCAAAAACTAGTCCCGCACCGCCCTGGCACAACAGGGCCGGGAGCGGCGACTTTCCCCGCCGTTGCCTCACACCCCGGAGATAGATGGAACGCTCTGTAGCCGCCCGCATGGCCTTCAAGACCGTGGCCGACACCAAGGTCGCCCTGGCGGTGTCCGTGGCACGCAACTCCGGTTACAGCGGTTTCGTGGAGTCACTGTCCGTCACTTCCGGCGGCGAAGATGTCCCGCTGACGGAGCTCTCGGACCACCACGGCGGCCGCTTCCACTACATGGAATTCGCGGAACCCACGGAAGTGCTCGTGGAGTACACGGCCAGCGTCAGCGGCTTCGCGGTGCCGGAGGAACCCCGGCTGATGGAGCTCATCCGCTACGTCCGGCCGAGCCGGTACGCCGAGTCCGACCGGCTCCTGCCGACCGCCTACGCCGAATTCGGCGGCATGCAGGGCACGGAGCTGGTACACGCCGTGCGCAATTGGGTCTTCAGTGAGCTGCGCTACATCAGCGGATCCTCACGCGGGACCGACGGCGCCGTCGAGACGCTGCTGCACCGCCGCGGGGTCTGCCGCGACTTCGCCCACCTGGCGATCTCCCTGCTGCGCGCCAAGAATGTTCCGGCCCGGCTGGCCGCCGTGTACGCCCCGGGGCTGAGCCCCATGGACTTCCACGCGGTGGCCGAAGCCCATATCGACGGCGCCTGGCACGTCATCGATCCCACAGGCCTGGCTCCGCGGGAGAGCATGCTGCGGATCACCGCCGGCCGGGATTCCTCGGACACCGCGTTCCTGTCCACGGTGGGAGGCAGCCTGTCGCTGACGCAGCTGCAGGTGACCGCCGTCGTCGACGGCGAGCTGCCGGACGAGGATCCGGCGAAGCTCGTCACCCTGCAGTAGGAGCCAGCTGCCAGCGGCCCTGGGCCCGGCGCCCGCAGGTCAGCGCGCGGTCACCGAGGCCCGCAGCTTCTCCGTCAGACGCAGCAGCTCCTGCTGTTCGGCCGCTGTCAGCGCCGGACCCACCAGGGTAGCGATGTCACGGACGTGCTCCCGGCCGATCTGCTTCTGCAGTTCCCAGCCGGCTTCGGTGAGCTTGACCAGGACACCGCGCCCGTCGTCGGGGGCCGGCATCCGTTCCACGAGGCCCCGCTTTTCGAGGCGCTCCACGAGCCGGCTGAGGCTGGACTGGCTCAACAGGACGTGGTCGTTGAGCTCGTTCTGCCGGAGCCACCCGGACGGGCAGCGTGAGAGCGTGAACAGCACGTCGTACTCGTTCAGGGCCAGGGTCTTGAACGCCGGGCCGGCCTGCAGCCTCCGCATCACCGCCACCTGGGCGCGGAACAGGGATTCCCAGGTCTCCGCGGCCAGGCGCACCGGCGACTCGCTTGTCTTGGCGGACATCACACGCTCTGGGTGCCGGCAGGGCTGGCAGCTTCGCTGGACGGCTGTCCGGCCGCGGCCAGGGAGGCGGCCACGCGTCCGGCATGCGTGGGCGGCTCGGGGACGTGGGCCGGGGTCTTGTCGGCGTATTCCTTGCGCAGGACCGGCAGGACCTCTTCGCCGAACAGGTCCAGCTGCTCCAGCACGGTCTTCAGCGGCAGGCCCGCGTGGTCGATCAGGAACAGCTGGCGCTGGTAATCGCCGAAGTACTCACGGAAGCTCAGTGTCTTCTCGATGACTTCCTGCGGGCTGCCGACGGTCAGCGGGGTCTGTGAGGTGAAGTCCTCGAGCGACGGGCCGTGGCCGTAGACCGGGGCATTGTCGAAGTACGGTCGGAACTCCTTGACGGCGTCCTGCGAGTTCTTCCGCATGAAGAACTGGCCGCCGAGTCCCACGATCGCCTGGTCGGCCTTGCCGTGGCCGTAGTGCTCGTAGCGTTCGCGGTAGAGGCCGATCAGCTGCTGGTAGTGCTCCTTGGGCCAGAAGATGTTGTTCGCGAAGAAGCCATCGCCGTAGTAGGCGGCCACTTCCGCAATCTGCGGCGTGCGGATCGAACCGTGCCATACGAAGGGGGCGACGCCGTCGAGCGGGCGCGGGGTGGAGGTGAAGTTCTGCAGCGGCGTGCGGTGCTTGCCGGACCAGTTGACGGTGTCCTCGTCCCAGAGGCGGCGCAGCAGGGAGTAGTTTTCGATCGCGAGCTCGATGCCGTCCTGGATGTTCTTGCCAAACCAGGGGTACACAGGGGCGGTGTTGCCCCGGCCCAGGACCAGGTCCACGCGGCCGTCGGCGAGGTGCTGGAGCATGGCGAAGTCCTCGGCGATCTTCACCGGGTCGTTGGTGGTGATGAGCGTAGTGGCCGTCGACAGGATGATGCGCTCCGTCTGGGCGGCGATGTACGCCAGGGTCGTCGTGGGGGAGGAGGAGAAAAAGGGCCGGTTGTGGTGCTCGCCGATGGCGTAGACATCCATGCCGATTTCCTCGACCTTTTTGGCGATCGCCACCGACGCCTTAATGCGTTCGTGTTCCGTGGGGGTGCGGCCCGTGGTGGGGTCGGTGGTGATATCGCTGACGCTGAATACGCCGATCTGCATGAGGTGCCTTTCCGTGGCCGGAGTCTTCCGGGAGCTGTTTCCACTATAACCGATTTAGATGCATTTGCATCTATCGACGGGTATAACGTCCGCCGCGTCCGGATATTCCCCGCCGGCGCGGCGCGAGTTTCCCGCCAGCTCTTCCCGCCTACCTCAAAGGGTCGGGCCTAGGATGCAATCAATCGGCTGTCGAACAGGATCCCAGCCCGCCCGGAAGGTCGCCATGCGCCGTGTCATTGCGTTTCTGTGTCTCGTGGAGATCACCAGCGGGATCCTGCAGGGCTACTACACGCCCATCCTCACCGACATCGCCCGGCATCTGAACATCCACGACGGCGACGTCAACTGGTTCGAGGCCGCGCAGCTGATGGTCAGCGCACTGGCCGTCCCCGTGCTGGCCAAACTCGGTGACACGTACGGGCACCGGAGAATCCTGCTTGTGTCCACCCTGTTGACAGCTGCCGCGTCCTGGGGCGTGGCGCTCGCCCCGGACTTCTGGACGTTCCTGGCGGCCTGGTCCCTGCAGGGTTTCTATGTGGTCTGGCTGCCGCTGGAGATTGCCCTGATCTTCAGCCGGGTGCACCGCTTGCCCGACGGCGCTGCCCGCACCCGGCGCGCCGCCGGCCTCCTTGTCGGAGCACTGGAATTCGGTGTGATCGCGGGTGCCCTTGCCGCAGGTGCCCTGGTGGAGACCTGGACCGGCCAGCTGCAGCTTGTGCTGATGGTTCCTGCAGTGGCCGTCTCCGCCTGCTGGTTCGCCATCCGCTTCGGCGTGCCGGAGTCCCTGGAACGCAGCGGCGGCCGGGTGGATACCCGCGGGTTCGCACTCCTCGCCGCCGGGCTCCTGCTGATCACATCCGGGCTGACTTTCATGCGGCTCAACGGCCCCGGCGCGTGGTGGCCATGGGCGCTGGTGGCTGCAGGGATCCTGGTTTTCGTCCCGTTCACCCGGTTCGAGCTGGGCCGGGAGGATCCGCTGGTGGACATCCGGATGCTGCGTGCCAAGTCCATGTGGCCGGTCCAGCTGACCGCCGGCCTGTTCGGCGTCTCGGTGCTGGGCGCGCAGGCGCCGCTGTCCACCTTCGCCCGGACCGACCCGGCAGTCCACGGCTACGGGCTCGGGCTGCGCGCCGGCCAGGTTTCGATCATCATCGGCGTCTACGTGCTGGCGCTGCTGGTGGGTGCCCTGCTCTATCCGCTGGTGACCCGCAGCCTGACCCCGCGCTGGACGCTGGTCTGCGCGGCCGCTCTGGTCGGCGGGGGATATCTGCTGTTCCTGCCGTTCCACTCCAGCCTCGCCGAGACCCTGGTCAACATGGCAGTTGCCGGCATCGGCTCCGGCGCCCTCGTGGCCGCCCTGCCCTCGGCGGCCGCCGCGGCCGCACCGCTCAACCGGACCGCGATGGCCACCGGCCTGACCAACACCACCAAGACGATTGGCGGCGCCTTCGCCTCTGCGGTGTTTGGTATCGCCCTGCTGAGCCACGTCCTTGGCGAGGCCGGGGCCGCCGCGGCGGAAGCCGGCGAAACCGCCGCGCCCCTGGCCGGCTACCTGACGGTGTGGACGATCTGCGGCGTGACGGGGTTGGCTGCAGCCGCGGCGCTGGTCCTGGTGCCGAGGCTGGCGTTCTCCGATCCGGTACCCGTCGCTGACCCGCTGCCGGCGGGCTCGCACTAAACGGGCTCGCACTAAACGGGCTCGCACTAAACGGGCTCGCCGATCGGGGACCGGAACCGACGCCACTTATGGGGACGGCTCCCGCCGCTCCAGGGACAAGGCCCTTCTCTGGAGCCGCCGGGGCGCTATCTTCGTAGCTTGGAGGGTGCCCACATGGTCAAAAGGCCCGGAAGTACTGCGGCCGCAATCCTGCTTGCAATCAGTCTCCTACTGGCGGGATGCACTGCTCCCCGGCTGGAGCCTGCGGCCGGGGTGGATGCGCGGGCGGTGCTGGAGGCGTTCAAGGGCCGGGCCATGGTCTCCCACCTGGAGGCGCTGCAGCGTATTGCTGATGAGAACGGCGGGAACCGTGCGTCGGGGACGTCCGGGTATGAGGCGTCCGCCCGCTACGTCGAGGAGCAGCTGCGCGCTGCAGGGTACAACCCCGTCCGGCAGACCTTCACTTTCCGCGGCGAGGGCAGGAACCGGAAACAGGTGGAGAGCTTCAACATCCTCGCCGACACCGGCGGCAGCGCCGAGAACACCGTGGTGGTCGGCGGGCATCTGGACTCCGTGCCCGAGGGCCCGGGCATCAACGACAACGGCTCCGGGGTCGCGGCCATCCTTGAAATTGCCAAGTGGATGAAGGAGAGCGGAGCCACCCCGGCGAACCGGGTCAGGTTTGCGTTCTGGGGCGGCGAGGAGGACGGCCTGTACGGTTCCCAGCACTACCAGCTCTTCGTTCCGACTGTCCACGGTCCGCATCTCCGGCCGGAACTACCTCGGGAACCACGTCACCTTTCCCATCGGTGCGCACGTCGGGCAGAACGTCTTGCTCGCGACGAAAGTCATGGTGCCGATCGACGGACCGTCGCGGCGGGACGTGGGCCTTCTCGGCTCGCCACCGTTCGAAATTCCCCGGTCCGTGCAGCGGGACGCCCAATTCGATGAGCGGGCAATGGAAGAAGCGAAAAATCGGGAACTTCCGGCCAAGAACCGCCACAACATTATGAGCATGGTGTATTTCCTGGCTGTGCGCTGGGTCCTTCTGTTCGCGGCCACCATTGCCGGCGCCGTCGCGGTGATAGCCCACAGCTTCCTTGGTGTCCTGGCAGTTGCCCTGGCAATTGTGGCACTGCTGGTGTTCCGTATCCTGTTCACCGCTTTGGTGGAGCGTTCAGTCATGGGATTCCGACGGCTCAGGCCCCAATTCTGCTCCATCTACGACGGCTACTTCTGGCGGCACGAACGGCTCTGGAAATTGCTCGTCGTGCCCCGGTTCAACGGGACACCCTTTAAGCCCCTGATGTGGAGACTTCTGGGGGTCAAGGTCGGAAAACGGCTGTACGATGCCGGAGCGACCATCCCGGAAAAAACGCTCGTGACGATCGGTGATGACTGCACGTTCAACGAAGGAGCAACAATTCAGGGCCACTCCATGGAGGACGGCACGTTCAAGTCCGACTACGTGGTGATCGGCGACCGTTGCAGCCTGGGGGTAGACGTCTGGATCAACTACGGTGCGAGTCTGCACACCGGTTCCACGCTGCGGGCTGACGCTTTGCTGATGAAGGGCGAGGATGTCCCGGAAGGCACCTCCTACGTCGGCAACCCGGCGCGCGAGATCGTGGTCCCCGCATCACGGGAACCACACCCGGCACCCGCCACCGGGCGTTGACGGACTCGGCGGGCAGGCACATGAAGTCATCGCGGGCAAGCCACGGCGCTCACGCGCCGCGCCGCCACAAGGCAGTCAGCATCTGACCGTGGTGCCGGCGGTGTAACGACGGCTAGTGCGAGCCGGTGGGGAGGCGCGCGTCGTCGGGAACGTCATCCGGGAAGTCGTCGGGGACGGCGCCGGGGACGGCCCGGCGGCCCCGGGAAGGTACGGTATCGGCGCCGGCACCGGCATTGGAACCCGCACCGGCCTTGGCCAGGGCCCTGCGCTCGCGCCGTCCCTCCACGAGTCGGTACAGCACCGGCACCAGGACCAGGGTGAGGGCGGTGGAGGAGACCAGGCCGCCGATCACCACGATGGCCAGCGGCTGCGAGATGAAGCCGCCTCCGCCGGTCAGGCCCAGGGCCATCGGCGTCAGCGCGAACACGGTGGCCAGCGCCGTCATCAGGATCGGCCGAAGACGCTGGCGGGCGCCGTGCGTGATGGCGTCCGCCACGCTCATCCCGGGCGCGCCGTTCCGCGGCTGGCGGTACTGGTTGATGAGGTCGATGAGCACAATCGCGTTCGTCACCACGATGCCGACCAGCATAAGCATGCCGATCAGGGAGGGCAGGCCCAGCGGCACTCCGGTGATGAGCAGCAGCCCGATGGCGCCGGTGGCCGCGAACGGTACGGAGACGAGCAGGATCAGCGGCTGGATGAGCGACTTGAACGCCGCCACCATGATCACGTAGACAATCGCGATGGCGGCGAGCAGGGCGAGGCCGAGCTGGGCGAAGGACTCGGACTGCTGCGTCGTGGCGCCGCCGATCTCTGCAGTGACACCCGGCGGCAACTGGACGGTCTTGAGCCGGGCCTGCACCTCGGTGCTCACCGCGCCGAGGTTCGCGCCCGACGGCGTGATGGACACGCGGGCGGTCCGCTGGCCGTTGCTCGCAGTGATGGAGACCGGGACGTCCACCTGCTCCACTGAGGCGATGCTGGACAGCGGCACGGGACCCGCCGCCGTCGGCAGCGGGGTTTGCCGGACGGCGTTGATGCTGGTGAAACGGGTGCCTTCTCCGATGCGGACCGGGAAGTCGTTGGTGTCGATGCGCACGGTTCCGGCCGGGATGGGGCTGATGGTTGCGGCGAGCACGCCGGCCACCTGTTCCTCGGACAGCCCCGCGGCGACGGCTTTGGCCCGGTCCACCTTGACCTGGACCACCGGCTGGCTGGCCGCCAGGTTGGTGGCCACTTCGGAGGCACCCGGGACGCCGTCCATGGCCTTGACCATGGCGTCGCTCGCGGTCCGGAGATCCGCGGTCGTTGCAGCCTTGAGCGTGATGTCGACGGTCGAGGACGTGCCGAAACCGCCTTGCTGGGAGCCCACGGTGATCTTGCCGGAATCGGGAATCCCGGCCAGTTTGGCGCGCACGGTCTCCTTGAGTTTGCCTTGGTTGGCCTTCTCCTCGGTCACCACGGTGAAGCTGGAGTTCGAGGCTCCGGACGACAGCAGCGCCGAGAAACCGGTCTGGGCGTTGCCGGTGGTGACCTGGACGTCCTTGACGCCGTCGATCCCGCGGAGAACTTCCTCGACCTTGACCGCCGAGGCACTGGCTGCGGCCAGGCTGGTGCCGGCGGGGAGGGCCTGGCGGACGGTCATGCTGTTCTCGCCGGAGTTGCCCAGCAGGTCGGTGGCCAGCAGCGGGGTCATGGCAGCGGTGCCGCCCAGGACCAGCAAGGCCGCGATCAGGGTCACGACCGGGTGGTTCTGGGTCCTGGTCAGGACCGGGAGGTAGCCGCGCTGCAGGACGGTGCGCTGCTCCGCCTCATGGGCCTTGGCCGCGATCTCCCGGGCCGGGGCGTCCCGGGCTGTGATGTCCCGGGCTGTGCCGGGCTTCTCAGCGGGGTTCCGCAGGAACCAGTAGGCCAGCACCGGGACGATGGTCAAAGAGACCAGCAGTGAGGACAGCAGTGCGATGGTGACTGTCAGCGCGAACGGCCGGAACAGCTCGCCGGCCAGGCCGGCCACAAAGGCGATCGGCAGGAAGACGGCCACGGTGGTGAGGGTCGAGGCCGTGATGGCGCCGGCGACTTCACGGATGGAGGTCTGGATCGCCGTGATCTTCGCTTCGCCGTAGCTCAGGTGGCGCTTGATGTTCTCGATCACCACGATGGAGTCGTCCACGACGCGGCCGATCGCGATGGTGAGCGCACCGAGGGTCAGGATGTTCAGCGAGTAGCCGGTGGCCGAAAGCCCGATGAAGGTGATCAGCAGTGACAACGGGATGGAAACTGCGGTGACCAGGGTGGCGCGGACGGACATCAGGAACAGCAGGATCACCGCGACGGCGAAGCCCAGGCCCAGCAGGCCCTCCGTGGTGAGGTCCTTGATGGACTTCTCGATGAACGGTGCCTGGTCGAAGATTGGTGTGAACCGGGCGTTGGAGCCCAGTTCGGCCTCGAGCTGGGGGATCGAGTCCTTCACCGCGTGGGAAATGCCGACGGTGTCGCCTTCGGGCTTCTTGGTGACGGACAAGGCCAGGGTTTCCTTGCCGTTGGTCCGGGTGATCGAGGTGCGGGCGTCCTCCGTGATGCTGACGTCCGCGACGCTGCCGATGGTCGCGGCGTTCCGGGCGCCGCCCAGCGGGAGCGCCTTGATGGCATCGAGCGAGTCGACCGGGCTGCCGATCTGCAGCGAGAGCGTCTTTCCCTGTTCCTCGATGGTGCCGGCCGGCACGAGGGCGCCGTTGTTCTTCAGGGCCTCGCTGATGGACTGGATGCTCGCACCGGAGGCCGCCATGGCCTCAGGGCGGGGGAGGATCTTGATGTGCTGGCTGGCGCCGCCGGTCACCTCGGCGCCGCGGACGCCGTCGATCTTTTGCAGCCGCGGGACGGTGAGCCGGGCCAGGTCGGTGTTCAGCTCGCTGAGGGGCTTGTCCGAGGAGACGGCGAGGAAGACGATCGGGAAGTCGCTGATGCTGCCGGCGATGGCCTGGGGCTGGACATCGTCCGGCAGCGCCCGCTTGGCGTTGGAGATGGCCCGGTCGATCTGGTTCCGGGCGCGGTCCAGGTTCGAACCATAGGTGAACACCATGCTGATCTGGGAGACGCCGTTGCGCGAGGTGGACGACGTCGATTCGAGGCCCTCAACGCCGTTGAGTGCCGTCTCCAGCGGGCTGCTGATCTGCTTGTCCACGACTTCGGGGGAGGCTCCCGGCATCGACGTGATGACCGTGATCTGCGGGAACTCGATGGAAGGGATGAGTTCCTGCTTGAGCGAGGACATCGTGATCACGCCGAAGACGGACGCGAAGACGGTGATCAGCGCGATCAGGGCCCTGTTGGCCAGCGACAGCTTTGCGAGCCGGAACATCTCATGGTCTCCTGGTGGGTTGACGGACGTACTGGTGAGCGATCAAAGCTGCCGCAACCCGGAGCGGGCGTCAGCTGCGCGCGGCGACCGGTTCCAGCTGGAGAGCCTTGGCCGTGTCGGCTTCGAGCTGCGCGGCGAGTTCCGGGTTCTCGTTGAGCTTGACGCCATAGCCGGGCATCATCTCCTTGAACCTGGACTGCCAGCCCTTGAACTGCTTCGGGAAGGACTTCTGGAGCAGTTCGATCATGATCGGCACCGCGGTGGACGCGCCCGGGGACGCGCCCAGCAGGGCGCCGATGGAGCCGTCGCGCCCGGCGATGACTTCGGTGCCGAACTGCAGCACGCCGCCCTTCTTCGGGTCCTTCTTGATGATCTGCACACGCTGGCCGGCGGTGATGAGTTCCCAGTCGCCGTCCTGCGCGGCGGGGTAGTACTCACGCAGGGCCTCGACCTTGGCGCCGTGCCGCTTGGCGACTTCCTTGACCAGGTAGGCGGTGAGGTCCATGTTGTCCTTGGCCACGGCCAGCATGGGGATGATGTTGGAGGGCCGGATGGACAGCGGCAGGTCCAGGTAGGAGCCGTTCTTCAGGAAGTTCGTGGAGAAGCCGGCGTACGGTCCGAACAGCAGGGAGCGCTTGCCGTTGACGAACCGGGTGTCCAGGTGCGGGACGGACATGGGCGGGGCGCCGACGGAGGCCTGGCCGTAGACCTTGGCACTGTGCTGGGCGGCGAGGGTCTCGTCGGTGCAGCGGAAGAACTGGCCGGAAACGGGGAAGCCACCGAATCCCTTGCTTTCCGGGATGCCGGAGGCCTGCAGCAGGTGCAGGGCGCCGCCGCCGGCACCGACAAAGACGAACTTCGCGTGGATGGAGCCGTGCTCGCCGGATTGGGGGTGCTTGAGCGCGAGGTCCCAGCCGCCGTCGGACGCGCGCTTGATGCCTGAGACATCGTGGCCGTAGTTGACCTCCACCCCGTTGTTCCCGAGGTAGGTCGTCAGCTCCCGGGTCAGGGCGCCGAAGTCGACGTCGGTCCCTTCCGCGGCGCGGGTGGCGGCGATCCGCTGCTTGGGGTCGCGGCCCTTGACGATCAGCGGGGCCCACTTGGCGATCTGGGCATGGTCCTCGGAGTACTCCATCGAGCGGAACAACGGGTTCGGCTTGAGGGCCTCGAAGCGGGTGCGCAGGAACTTGGCGTTCTCTTCGCCGATGACGAAGCTCATGTGGGGGACGGTGTTGATGAAGCCCTTGGGGGAGCCGATCATGCCGTTCGTGACGAGGTGGGACCAGAACTGGCGCGAAAGCTGGAACTGCTCGTTGATGAGGAGTGCCTTTGCCGGGTTCACCGAGCCGTCTTTGGCCGCGGGCGAGTAATTAAGCTCACACAGCGCGGCGTGTCCGGTGCCGGCGTTGTTCCACGGGCCGGAGCTTTCCAGGCCCGGCTCATCCAGCTTCTCGAAAAGGGAAATCGTCCAGTTCGGCTCGAGCTGCTTCAGGAAAGCGCCGAGCGTGGCGCTCATGATGCCGCCACCAATCAGGACGACGTCGGCATGTTGGGTCTTGGAAATGAAAGTCACAATCAGTCTCCGATAGCAGCGGGTCTGGCTGTCACAGAATATCCCCGCACCGCCCTCTTACTGAAATTGGGTCCGTCCGTCAAGGCTTTAGCTCGACCTTCGTGAAAACTTCATTCAGCACGGGCGACGCCGGATACTTCAGCACCCGGTCCGAGAGGGCCAGGGCCGAGATCGGGAACGCAATCGGCACGGCGGGGACCGAAGCGGCGATCTGCGCGTTGATGGTCTGGTACTGCTCCGTCCGCTCCTTGCCGTCAGGCAGGCCGCGTGCCCGGGCGATCTTGGAAAAGACCTGTGGGTCCTGGTAGCCGAACTCGCCGGTGTTTTCGCCGAAGAGTGGCCCCACGAAGTTGTCCGGGTCAGAGTACGAGCCGTTCCAGCCCAGCAGATGGAGGGCATGGTCCCCGGGGGAGGTAACTTTTTGGAGGTAGCCCTCGGACCATTCGACCGGTACCGGCTTGATGTTGAGTCCGACGGCGGTCAGCTGCTTACTGATTTCCGCATAGACCTTTTCGGGAGTCGGCAGGTAGGGCCGGGTGACGTTCAGGGGATAGTAGAACTTCAGTTCCTCACCCTTGTAGCCGGCCTCGGCGAGCAACTCCTTGGCCTTTGCCGGATTGTGGCCCAGTGCCGGCGCGTTGTTGTTGAAGCCGCTGAGTTTGGGCGGGACGAACTGCGTCGCCTGGGCGGTGTTGTCAATAAAGAAGCGGCGGATCAGGGTGTCCTTGTCCAGCGCCATTTCGATGGCCTGGCGGACCTTGAGGTTCTGCAGGATGGGTACTTCCTGGTTCATGCCCAGGTACATAACGGAGAAGGGATCGCGCTGGATGATCTGCTCTCCGCGCTTCACCAGCTGATCGAAGTTGCCGACGGTCACGGCGTCGTAGGCATCGATTTTGCCGTCGAGCAGGGCCTGCATCCGTGTCTGGGTGTGGTCGTAGGTGACAAAGTTGATCGTGCCGATCTGGCCCTTGTCCCCCCAATAGTCCTTGTTGCTGGCGAGCGTGATGCTCCCCGGGTCCCAGGAGCTGAAGACGTAGGGACCGGTTCCCACAGGGTGGAGCCCGTAGGCCGAGATCGGCTGGCCGTCGCGGGTCTGGGTCAGCTCATCCGCTTTGTGGGAGGTGAGGGCCTGGGGCGAGGAGATGGCAAAGGCGGGCAGAGTGAGGGCCTGGAGGAACCCGGTGAAGGGCTGGGTCAGGTCGATCCTCACGCTGTCCGGGGCCAGTGCGGTGCAGCCCTTGTAGATGGACAGGGATGCCTGATCGGCGTGTGCCTTGAAGACGCCCTTGAACGTCGTTCCCGGAGCCTGCTTCCGCAGGGCGTTGGGGAAGTTGAACCAGCGGTTGAAGTTGCTGCAGACGGCGGCGGCGTCGAAAGCGGTCCCGTCCGTGAAAGTCACCTTCTCGCGGAGCTTGAACGAGTAGGCCCGGCCCTGATCGCTCGTGTTCCATTCGGTGGCCAGCAGCGGCGTTGGCGCTCCAGTGGTCTGGTCCACGCCGACGAGTCCCTCCAGGACCTGGCGCGTGATCCGGTAGGACTCAATGTCGGAGACGACAGCCGGATCCAGCCCGAGCGGCTGCGAGGCGGTGCCGAAGGTGAAGACCGCACTGGGGGCCGTGTTGGTCGAAGTGGCCGAAGCGGTTGCCGGGCCGGGCCCCGGGGTTCCGGTGCAGGCGGCGAGCGGCAGCATCAGGAGGACGGCACCGAAACCGGCTGCAATGCGGCGCACGGCGCTGGTCCGCGCTCCACTGGCCCACGTTCCGCTGGTCGTGCTGGGACGCGCGGTACGGCTGGGCACTGTACTTTGGGGCACTCGGGTATCACCTCGGGGGACTGGTGGACCGCCGGCTGCGGAACAGGCCCATTCTAGATGACGGGCCGGGACGATCGCTGTGAGCCAGGCGGCGTCCGCCGGCGCGACACAAACGGGCGGTACACAACGGGCGGTACACAAGCGTAGGCCCGCACCAGAGGTGCGGGCCTACGTTTCTCCTTATTGGTCCAGTGAGTCAAGCTGGAACCGCAGCAGGAGCGTTCAGTGCTGCCTACTTGGGCATCAGTACCGAGTCGACCATGTACACGGTGGCGTTGGCGGTCATGACGCCGCCGCAGACGACGTTGGCCTCGTCAGCCTTGAGCGCGTCCTTGGTGCCGGTGACCGTGATGGAACCGCCCTGGACCGTCTTGTGCGTGCCGACGATCTGGTCCGGGCTGATCTTGCCGGGCACTACGTGGTAGGTCAGGATCTTGCTGAGCAGGGCATCGTCCGTCTTCAGCGTTTCGATCGTGGCGGCGTCGATCTTCTTGAAGGCATCATCCGTCGGTGCGAAGACAGTGAATTCGCTGCCGTTCAGGGTGTCCACCAAGTCGACCTTCGGGTTGAGCTTGCCGGACACCGCGGCCGTCAGGGTGGTGAGGATCGGGTTGTTGGACGCCGCGACTGCTACCGGGTCGAGGGCCATGCCGGAGACGGAGCCGGCACCGCTGGGCACCTGGGCGGCGTAGGCGGCGCAGCCGCTGCCGACGAGGTTGGCGGCCGGATCCATCGCTGCTGCCGAGCTGGCGGACGGCGTCGGTGCCATGCTTGTCGCCATCGGCGTGGAGGCCGGGGCCGAGGAGCTGGGTGCTGCGGTGGTGGATCCGCCACAGGCAGTAAGGCTGAGCATGGCTGCAGCAGCGATACCTGCAACGGAAAGTGTCGTGCGCTTGATGTTCTGCATTTCAGTTTCTCCTTTGTTGTGCCGATCGTTGCCGGCGGCGAACAATTGCCGCTCTGGCCCTTTTCCGACTTGTTGGGCACCGACCCTTGGTTGGTGTCTCAATGTGTATTCGCTGGCTCGGAGGAGACGGATGGGTGCAGGGTGAAAATTCTTTTTCTATGCGCAAATGGCGCGGCTTTTAGCGCATTCCGGCGGCATTCCGGCGGCGGCGCGGCGGCGGCACGTGGCGCCGGCCGCCAGGACTGGGCCGGTCCCGCCGGTGATTGATGGCAGCGGCGCTGAACTGCCGTGGCGGTTTTGGAGGAGTTTGCGGGCAGAAAGAAAGAGAGCCCCGGTCCGAAGACCGGGGCTCTATTCACTGAGTGCGCAAGGGGGGATTTGAACCCCCACGCCCGAAGGCACAGGAACCTAAATCCTGCGTGTCTGCCAATTTCACCACTCGCGCGCGGCGCCAACGCCCGACTTGTCCTGCGATAGTCGGGGGCGGATGCCAGGCTCCATTGTACATTTCGCAGCAGGCGCTGCGGCGACCTGTGGCCGGCTGCATCCGGTGGCTGCATCCGGTGGCGGCCTGCGGCGACAGCCGGTGGGCGCCTAGTCGTTGGCGTTGAGGTCCCGGCGGAGCTTGGCGACATGCCCGGTGGCCCGGACGTTGTATTGCGCGATGGCGACCTTCCCGGCGGGGTCGACGACCACGGTGGAGCGGATGAGCCCGTCGTACGTTTTGCCGTAGTTCTTCTTCTCGCCCCAGGCCGCATAGGCCTCGGCGACCGCGTGGTCCGGGTCCGACAGCAGGGGGAAGGTCAGCCCTTCCGCGGCTGCGAACTTGGCGAGCTTGTCCACGGGGTCCGGGGAAATGCCCACCACCTCGTAGCCGGCCTGCTGCAGGGATGCCAAGGAATCGCGGAAATCGCAGGCCTGTTTCGTGCACCCGGGGGTGGCAGCGGCCGGGTAGAAGTAGACGACGGTGCTGCGGCCCCGGAAGTCCTCGAGCGAGACGTCCAGCCCCTCCGAATTCTTCAGCGTGAAGGCTGGCGCCGGATCACCGGGGATAAGTCGTTCAGGCAAGTTGTGCTCCATTCTCAGGGCGGTCGCAGGGGGCACATCCCAGCCTAGTGAGCGTTGGTGCGGGCGCCGAATCGTACGCTCGCTATACTCTCTGGTATGCCTGATATGGATCGCTGGCCCACGGGCCGCCTATTGTCAACGGCAGCACGCCTTGTTGAACACTCCTGGAACGAGAAGCTCGGGGCCATTGGCCTGACCCATGCTGGGGTCATTGCCATGGAAGTGCTCTCCGTCAACGGACCAATGACCCAGGCCCAACTTGCCCAATTGGTGCGTGTCCAGGCGCAGACCATGGGTAAGACTCTCAGCCGGCTCGAGGCGCACGGGCACATCTCCCGGCAGCGGAGTGCCTCCGACCGCCGCAGCCACGTCGTGTCTCTGACGGAGCGGGGCCGCGAAGCCGTTGCTGAAGCCGCTGACATGGAGCGTTCCGTGCTCGCTGCGGCCTCCATCGATCCTGACGTGTTGCGGCAGGAACTCCAGGCGGTCGTCACCGAACTGGCAACCAGGATTTCCACCACCGACGCGAAGACAATCGTCACCGCCGTAGAACCGGGTCTGCCGGTCGAAGCCAGTTAAGGTGAGCTAGGGCCAATACCGTTTACTTAGGTGGTTTGGGTATTCGTTTGAGCGGCCAGCCTGACATCTTGCGTTTGACTACGCGGGGGTTGCTTCGTTGTCGGCGTGGTGGCAGGAGGTCGT